>JAFLDG010000223.1 GCA_017302495.1 Burkholderiales bacterium | reverse complement strand
TCGTCGGCCAGCGCCGTGACCGAGCGGTAGAACAGCCCCAGTTCGCCGACCAGCCGCTCCTGCAGCCGCACCGGCACCGCGACCACGGTCTGGTAGCCGGCGCGGTGGCAGTGGCCGAGCGCGTCGCTGCCGCCGGTGGGCTGGATCGGGATCACGCGCGTGGCCGCCTGCGTGCGCGGCTGGCCGCACAGGCACTCGCCGGTGTTCAGGCAGTGCTCGTCGTCGACCATCTGCTGCGGCAGGCAGTCGGACGCGAGCAGCACGTAGCGCTGGTTGGCCTCGTCCGACCAGCGCACCACCGCCGCGTCGGCGCGCGCGACGCGCCGCACCTGGCGCGCGAAGCCCTGTGCCAGCTCGTCGAGCGAGGCCGCGCGCGTGACGAAGGCGGCCGCCTCGTACAGCGCGGCCAGCCGCACGTGCTCGGCCTCGAGCCGCAGCGTCTTCTCGCGCACCCGCGCCTCGAGCGTCTGGTACAGGCCCTGCAGCGTCTGCGCCATGCGGTTGAAGCCGGCCGACAGTGCGCCGAACTCGTCGCGCGACTCGACCTCGACCCGCGCCGCGAGGTCGCCGGCCTCGACCCGGGCCAACCCCTGGCGCAGTTGCGCGAG
This sequence comes from Burkholderiales bacterium, assembly GCA_017302495.1. Lineage (GTDB taxonomy): Bacteria > Pseudomonadota > Gammaproteobacteria > Burkholderiales > Burkholderiaceae_C > Rubrivivax. The sequence continues at coordinate 6,254 of JAFLDG010000223.1, read as the reverse complement.
CGGGTTGAAGACGAACAGGTACGACGCGTACAGCAGCGTGATCGCGCTCGCCACCGCCAGCGCCGCCATCACGAACTGGAACAGGTGCAGCATCGCGGTCCAGCGCGCGAGCTGGGTCTCGATCGCCGCGACGAAGGCGTCGATCTGGCCGACGAAGGCCTCCGCCTCGCGCGCCGCCTGCGCGTGGTCCGGCACCGCCGGGCCGCCCCAGGCCGCGCGCCGCGTCGCCCAGTGCGCGGCCACGGCGTCGAGCCGCGCCTGCGAGTCGGCATCGCCGGGGACGAACAGCGGCCGCGCCGGATCGCCGGCGCGCAGCAGCGCGAGGCTGGCGTCGAAGTCCTGCAGGTAACGCTCGATGCGCGCCGGCGGGCCCTCGGGCAGCGCCTGCGCCAGCCGCCAGGCCTGCATCCGCATCCGGCCGCCCTCGTTGATCGCGGCGGCGCCGCCCTCGAGCTTCCAGGTGACCCAGAGCGACAGCCCGATCGACGCGAGCACCAGCAGCAGCATCGCGCCGCCGATGGCGCCGAGCTTGGCGGACAAGGTCCAGGACTTGCGCATCGCGGGGTTCTACCCGCCGCCGGCGGCGGCGGTTTGCGCCAGATCAAGATCCGCGGCCCCGGACCGGGCCGGGGCGCCGGCCGCCGGGGCGGTCACGAGCGGATGTAGTTCTCGAGCTGCGCGATCGTCTCCTCGTGGTCCGCGATGATGTCGTCGAGGATGTCGCGGATCGAGATCATGCCGAGCACGGTGCCGTCCTTCTCGATCACCGGCAGGTGGCGGATGCGCTTCTCGCTCATCAGCGCCATGCACTGGTGGGTGGTGGTCTGCGGGTTCACGTACAGCACGTCGCGCGTCATGATCTCGGCGACGCGGGTGTCCTTCGAGCTGCGCCCCTGCAGCGCGATCTTGCGCGTGTAGTCGCGCTCGGACAGCACGCCGACCAGATTGCCGCGGTCCATCACCATCAGCGCGCCGACCTCGTACTCGGCCAGCAGCTTCAGGGCCTCGTAGACCGTGTCGTCCGGACGGGCATGCCAGAGCGTGCCCTCGCGCTGCTTGAGCAGTTCGCCTACGGGTTTCATCGCCGGCCTCCTCCTCGAACGACGTGCCAGTGATCGGCACGACAGGATACCGCGCCAAGCGTACACAATTCGGCGGCGCGGCGCCATGCCGCCGGACGCCAGGAGCGACGCATGACGAGCCCCCCGAACCCGTCACCCTCGCAAGCCTTCGTCGCGGCCCGCGACACCCTGCTGCGGCACCGCGGCGATCTCGCCGCCGCCCGCGCCGACTTCCGCTGGCCGGCGCTGACCGAATTCAACTGGGCGCTCGACTGGTTCGACGTCCATGCCCGCGACAACGGGGCCACCGCGCTGTGGGTCGTGAACGAGGACGGCAGCGAACAGCGCGCGAGCTTCGCCGAGATGGCCGAGCGCTCGAACCGGGTCGCGAACTGGCTGCGCGCGCGGGGCGTCGCGCGCGGCGACCGCCTGCTGCTGATGCTCGGCAACGTCCCGGCGCTGTGGGAAGTCACGCTCGCGGCGATCAAGCTCGGCGCGGTGGTCAGCCCGGCGACGACGCTGCTCGGTGCCGACGACCTGCGCGACCGCATCCAGCGCGGCCGGATGCGGCACGTGATTGCCGACGCCGCCGGCGCGGCGCGCTTCGCCGAGGTGCCGGGCGACTACGGGCGCATCCAGGTCGGCGGCGCGCGGCTGCCGGGGTGGGCCGACTATGCGGAGTCGGCCGCCGCGTCGCCCGACTTCGTGCCCGACGGCCCGACCCGGGCCAGCGACCCGCTGCTGCTGTACTTCACCAGCGGCACGACCGCGAAGCCGAAGATGGTGCTGCACACGCACGCCAGCTATCCGGTCGGCCACCTGACGACGATGTACTGGCTGGGCCTGAAGCCCGGCGACGTGCACCTGAACATCAGCTCGCCCGGCTGGGGCAAGCACGCCTGGAGCAGCTTCTACGCGCCGTGGAACGCCGGCGCGACGATCTTCGTGCTGAACCAGGCCCGCTTCGATGCGAGGTTCACGCTCGACACGCTGGTGCGCTGCGGCGTGACCTCGCTGTGCGCGCCGCCGACGGTCTGGCGCGTGCTGATCCTCGAAGACCTGGCGCAGTGGCAGGTGAAGCTGACCGAGGTCATCGGCGCCGGCGAGCCGCTGAACCCGGAGGTGATCGAGCGCGTGCGCGCCGCCTGGGGGCTGACCTTGCGCGACGGCTACGGCCAGACCGAGAGCACCTGCATGGTCGGCAACCCGCCGGGGCTGCCGGTGCGCGCCGGCTCGATGGGCCAGCCGATGCCCGGCTACCGGATGGTGCTGCTCGACGCCGACGACCGCGAGGCCGACGAAGGCGAACTCGCGGTCGCGCTGCAGGCCGAGCGGCCGACCGCAGGAATCACGGACCCTGCGGGCTCCGCCCTTCGGGATTCGCCCTCGGGGCGGCCCGTCGGGGGAATCACCGACCCTGCGGGCTTCGCCCTTCGGGATTCGCCCTCGGGGCGGCCCGTCGGGCTCATGCACGGTTACGCCGGCGACGAGGAGAAGACCCGAGCCGCGCTCGGCGGCGCGTACTACCGCACCAGCGACGTCGCCCGGCGCGACGCCGACGGCTACCTGTGGTACGTCGGCCGCGCCGACGACGTGTTCAAGGCGAGCGACTACCGCATCAGCCCGTTCGAGCTGGAGAGTGCGCTGCTCGAACATCCGCAGGTGGCCGAGGCGGCGGTGGTGCCGAGCCCGGACCCGATCAAGCTCGCGGTGCCGAAGGCGGTGATCGTGCTCAAGCCCGGCGTCGCACCGTCGCGCGCGGTGGCGCTCGACATCCTGCGCTTCCTGCGCGAGCGCCTGAGCCCGTACAAGCGCATCCGGCGGATCGAGTTCGCCGAGTTGCCGAAGACCATCTCCGGCAAGATCCGCCGCGTGCAGCTGCGCCAGGCCGAGGACGAACGCCGCGCGCGCGGCGCGCGCGGGGCGCTGGAGTTCTGGGAGGAGGACTTCCCCGAGCTGCGCTGAAGCCGCGGCCGGGTCAGCGCGTCGGGGTCCGCTTGCCCGGCCGCGTGGCCTTCGCGGCAGGGTGGTTCGCGGTCGGACGCTTCGCGGTCGCCGGCTTCGTGGCCGCCTTCTCCGGCGAAGCCTTGGCCGCTGCCGCTGCCGCTGCCGCTGCGCCCGCGGCCGCGCGTGGCTTCGCCGCCTTCGCCGGCAGCGCGCGCGTGAAGTCGTAGGCGCGGCGGATCCATCCGGCCATGTCGCGCGGCGCCATTTCCGGCGCGTCGGCGAACAGCGCGTACTCGCGCATCGTGCGCCCCAGCAGCACGCACGGGCGCGCAGCCGCCTCCGCCGGCAGGCGGATCATCAGCCGGTCCTCGTGCAGGCCGGCGAAGAGGTTGCCGTTCACGAACGCCGCCGGGCAGCCGAACATCTTGCGCCGCTCGACGTCGACCGCCGATGGCAGCGCCGCGTCGAACGCGGCAGCGAGGTCGGCCGGCACTTTCTTCCAGGTCGTCATCGGTCGGCTCCTTCGCTCGGCCCGTCGAAATCGCGGTTCGCGCCGCGGTGGCGCGCGTAGAGGCGCCGCGTCCAGTCGGCCGCCGGATGCGCGGCGAAACGGTCGACCAGCGCCTGGAACGCAGGGCCCACCGGCGGCACCGCCGCCATCGGCGAATCGGGCGGGCAGACGATCACCGCCAGCGTCGACGCGGCGGTGATGTCGGCCAGGCCGAAGGCGCCGCCGACCAGGTACCCGTCGGGCCCGGCGCGCTCGGCGACGAAGTCGAAGGCTGCTTGCGCCGCACGCAGGCCGTCGGCCACGCTCGCCGCACCGGTGATGCCGTTGCCCTTGCGCACCAGCGGCGCGGCCAGCGGCACCGCGCAGGCATAGGCGAGCCGCTCGACCGCCGGGCGGCCGTCGCCGAAGACGGCCGCGAACGCGGTGGGCCGGCGCAGCAGCGCGTCGAGCACCGCGCGGCGGATGCGCGGCGTCAGGTCGTCGTCGAACCACTGCTGGATGCGCTGCGCCTCGACGCGGTCCGCGGCTGCGGCCGGATAGAGCGCCGGCTGCGGCCAGCGTGCTTCGATCCACTCGAGGATCCGCGCCGAGCCGTCGATCGCCGCGCCGTCGTCGGCGACGATCACCGGCGTCGTCGTCCGCCCGGTGAGCTTCTTCAGCGTCGCCATGTGCGGCCCCGGCAGCAGGCTGCGCCGCCGGTGCGGCACGCGCTTGCAGTCGAGCGCCCAGCGCACCTTCTCGTTGTACGGCGAGTGGCGGAACTGCAGCAGCTCGATCATGGCGGCGCGGCGGCAACGGCCGTCGATGCTACGCCGGCACGCGCGTCAGGGCGAGGCTGCGAACAGGCCGAGCGGCCGATGGGTCAGCCCCACCGAGACCATGAACGCGTACACCGCCAGCGCGGCGGCCCAGCTGAACGCGCGCACCCGCGGCGTGCGGCCGCGCTTCAGCGCGAACGAGCCGAGCACGATGTAGACGAGCAGCAGCAGCAGCTTCGTGCCGAGCCAGGTGTCGCGCAACGGGTTCAGCGCGAGCAGCGACCACATCGCCACGCCGGCCGACAGCAGCGCGGTGTCGATCGCGACGCTGGCATGGCGCCACCGGGCGGTCATCGGCCAGCGGGCACCGGCGAGCACGGCCGCGCCGCGCGCCGCGAACAGCGTGCCGCTCGTCAGCACCAGCGTCACGTGCGCCGTCTTCAGCGCGGGGTACCACTCGCCGGGCAGCATCGCGGTGCGGGCTTCTTCAGTCGGCCGGCCCCGGCTGCAGGCAGATCGTCACCAGCAGCGACGCATCGTCGAGCGCGCGCAGCGCGTGCGGCGCGCGTGCGGCGAGGTGGATCCAGTCGCCGGCTTCGAGCCGGTGCGTGACGCCGGGCAGGCTGAAGTCGACCCGGCCCTCGAGGCAGTGCACCGTGACCTCGCCCGGCGCCGCGTGCTCGCGCAGCGCCTGGCCGGCGTGCAGCACCAGCCGCACGACCTCGAGCTGCCGCGCCTTCAGCAGCGCGGTCGTCCGCGCCCCGGCGATCGCCGCGCCGAGCGGGCGCACCGAGGTCACCTGCCCCGATTGCACATGAGGTTGCGCCATCGTCCCCTCCTTCGCCGATCCGGCATCAGCCCGGCCGGCCGTCGATCCGCGGCCGGCCGAGCCAGCCGCCGTAACGCCAGGCCCAGCCGATCGCGGCCGCCGCCCAGAGCCATGCGGCAACGAGTGTCGCCCATGCGCCGCCAGCCACCCCCAGCGCCGCGGCGACACGCAGGACCACGGCCGCCTGCAGCGTCCAGTACAGCGCCCAGGCGACGCCGTCCACGGCCAGCGGCCGGCCGCTGTGGCCGGCCGTGACGCGCGTGACCATCGCGACCAGGGTCGCGCCGAGGTAGCCCATCGTCAGCGCGTGCAGCGGCGCCAGCCCCAGCGACGACCGGTCGGCGCTCGCCGCCATCCACGCATGCGACGCCGCGGCGAGCGCGAAGGCGAGCCCGAGCCAGACGAAGCCGGCGTGCAGCATCGCGAGCAGCCGAAGGCGCAGGCTCTGCACCAACCCCCAGCGCCAGGCGAGCGCGAGCAGCCCGGCGGCCGCGAGGCCCTCGATGCCGGCCTGCGCCATGCGCGCCGCGGCCGGCCAGGGCCCGGCCACGAGCAGACCCGCGAGTGCCATGCCGCCCTGCAACCACAGCGCGCCGAGCATCGCCCACAGCAGCGCGTTCGGCCGCCCCGCGTCGAGGGCGGGCAGCGCGCTCGCGCCGAAGAAAGGGATCAGCCGGTGCGACGCCGTCGCGAAGGTCGGCGCGAGGAAGCCCCAGAGCGCGAGCACGGTCGCCGCGCGCACGGCGGTCCATTCGCCGAACGCGAGCCCGCCCGCCGCGCCGGCGAACGCGGCGATGCCGACCGTGCCCGAGGCGCTCACCAGCGCGGGGTGCAGCCGGTCCGTGGCCGGGCTCGCGCGCAGCAGGCGGTGAAAGCGCCGCATCGCCGCGGCCCAGCCCCCACCGGCGAGCGCGACGCCGACGCCGGCGAGCGTGGCCGAGGCGTGGAAGCCGGCGAGCGCCAGCGCCCAGCCGGCGACGAGCGCCGCCACCGGAGGCCGCAGCGTCGGCGCCGCCACCTCGGGCAGCTGCAGCCAGCGCGGCCCGGCGGTGAACAGGAAGCCGGCGATGAAAGCCGGCATGAAGCCGCCGGCGAACAGCAGTCCGTGCGCCAGCGAGGGCGCCACCGCCCAGGGCAGGCTCAGCAGC
>JAFLDG010000222.1 GCA_017302495.1 Burkholderiales bacterium | reverse complement strand
CCCGGCGGCGCGCCGTGCAGCTCGAAGCCGCGGCCGCGCGCCTGCGCGTCACGCCTGGCCTGCAGCAGCAGCGCGAGGGCGGCGCTGTCGAACTCGGCCAGCGCCGACGCGTCGATGCGCAGCCGCTCGCCCGACGCGGGCACAGCCTGCAGCGCGGCCAGCGCGGCGGCGGCCTCGGCCATCGTCAGCCGCGCCGGCAGCGCCCACGCCGGCGGTGTCGAACTCGAGTCCGGACTCAACTCTTGGCCGCGCTCTTGTTGCCCTCGGCGAGCCAGGCGATCAGGCCGTCGATGCCGCCGGCCGCGATCTCCTGACCGAAGCGGGTGCGGTACTGCTCGACCAGCCAGGCGCCGAGCACGTTGACGTCGTAGATCTTCCAGCCGTCACCCTGCTTCTCGAGCCGGTAGTCGAGCTGCACCGGCTCGCCCTTGCCGCGCAGCTCGGTGCGCACGATAACCTCGGTGTCGCCGGGGTTCGAACGCATCGGCTTGACCACCAGCGTCTGGTCGCGCACGCTCTTCAGCCCGCCGGCATAGCTGCGCACGAGCAGCAGCTTGAACTCTTCCTGCAGGCGCTTCTGCTGCTCCGGCGTCGCGCTGCGCCAGTTGCGGCCGACCGACAGCGCGGTCATGCGCTGGAAGTTGACATGCGGCATCGCCTTCGCGTCCACCAGCGCGATCAGCTTCGGCACGTCACCGGCCTGCAGCGCCGGGTCGGCCTTGATCGTGTCGAGGATCTCGGTCGAGATCCGCCGGACCAGTTCGTCCGGCGCGGCCTGCGCGCGCGCGGCGCCGGCGGCGAGCAGCCCCGCGCCGAGCAGGCCCAGGATCCAGCGTCGCATCATCGGTTCTCCCCTCTTCTTCGAGCCGTCGTGTCCATCGGCCGGCACGATAGCGCAAGCACCGGCCGCGATGCCGGGCGCGGGCTACTTCGGCGCGCCGGCCGGCGCCCGGCTGCCGTCGATCTCGAGGTCTTCCGGCGGGTTGCCGTCGAAGACCAGGTTCAGGCGCCGGCGCAGGAACACGTCGCGCACGAAGCTGTACTTGTCCACCGCCATCGCGTCCAGCGCCTCGGTCGCCGACAGCAGCTGCGAGCGCGTGTTCAGCACGCCGAGCACGGTGGTGACCGGGCGGAACGCGGTGTCGTTCAGCGAGTAGTACGGCGACGCCGCCAGGTCCAGCGGCAGGCCCACCGCGTCGCGCGCCGTCGACGGGCCGAAGAACGGCAGCACCAGGTACGGCCCCGCCGGCAAGCCCCAGACGCCGAGCGTCTGGCCGAAGTCCTCCGGCGTGCGCTCCATGCCGACCGCGGTGGCGACATCGATCAGCCCGAACACCCCGAACACGGTGTTGGTGGCGAAGCGCATCGTCATCGCGACCGCCTGCTCGAACTTCGCCTGCATCAGGTTGTTCGCCGCCGACCAGATGTCCTGCGCGTTCGCGAAGAAGTTGCCGATGCCGGTGCGTGCGAGCTGCGGCACGAGCGTGACGTAGGCGTCGGTCCACGGCAGCAGCAGGTCCCGGTCCAGATCCGAGTTGAAGCGGAACATCGCGCGGTTGAACGGCTCCCACGGGTCGGCGCGCTGGCCGGCGGTGGGCGCGTCGTAGTCGTCGTCGGTGTTGCGCGAGGGGGCGCTGGCCGGCCGGTCGGGCGCGTCGAGGATGCGGGTGATCGGCGCCACGCCCGAGGTCGGCTGCGCCGCGGCCGGCGCCGCCAGCGCGAGCAGCGCCGCGCCGGCCGCGGCCGCGATCGGAAGGCGGGCGCCGCCGATCATGGCTTGGCCCCGCCGCCGGCGCCGGCCTCGGCCGCCTTGTCGAAGATCATGCGGCCGATCAGCTGCTCGAGCACCAGCGCCGACTGCGTCTGCGTGATCGTCGCGCCGGGTTCGTAGTTGCGCTCGTCGCCGCCCGGCTCCAGCCCGATGTACTGGTCGCCGAGCAGGCCGGCGGTCAGGATCTTGGCCGAGCTGTCCTTCGGGAACACGATGCCGCGCCGGATCTCCATCACCACCACCCCCTGGAAGGTCTTCGGGTCGAGCGTGATCGCGGTCACGCGGCCGACGGTGACGCCGGCGCTGCGCACCGGCGCACGCACCTTCAGGCCGCCGATGTTGTCGAAGCGGCCGTAGAGCGTGTACGTCGGCTCGGTGCTGAAGTTGCCGAGGTTGGCGGCCTTCAGCGCGAGGAAGAACAGGGCGACGATGCCGAGCAGCACGAACAGCCCGACCAGCGTCTCGGTGGATTTCTTGGTCATGGGGTGGAGAACATCAGCGCGGTCAGGATGAAATCCATGCCGAGCACCGCGAGCGACGAGATCACGACGGTGCGCGTGGTCGCGTGCGCGACGCCTTCGGGGGTGGCCTCGGTCTCGTGGCCCTGGTAGAGCGCGACGAAGGTGCAGATCAGACCGAACACCGCGCTCTTGACGATGCCGTTGCCGAGGTCGCGCCAGACGTCGACGCGGTCCTGCTGGATCGCCCAGAAGTTGCCGGCGTCGACGCCGATCAGCAGCACCGCGACGACGTAGGCGCCGAGGATGCCGACGGCCGAGAATACCAGCGCCAGGATCGGCATCGCGACGATGCCGCCGACGAAACGCGGCGCGAGCACACGCGCGCGCGGGTCGACCGCCATCAGCTCCATTGCCGCCAGCTGTTCGCCGGCCTTCATCAGCCCGATCTCGGCGGTGAGCGAGGTGCCGGCGCGGCCGGCGAAGAGCAGCGCAGTGACCACCGGGCCGAGTTCGCGCACCAGCGACAGGTTGACCACCAGCCCCAGGCTCTCCGCCGCGCCGTAGGTGACGAGCGCGTAGTACATCTGCAGCGCGAGCACGAAGCCGACCGCAAGGCCCGAGGCGGCGATGATCACCAGCGAGCGGTTGCCGATCGCCTGCACCTGCGCAATGACGAGGCCGAAGCGGCGGAACGCCGCCGGCGTGAAGCGCAGCAGGTCGACGAAGAAGAACGCGGCGTGGCCGAGCGCGCGCAGCTGGTCCAGAGTGACGCGGCCCAGCCGCGCGACCGCATGGCTCGTCGGCCCGAACGAGGGGTTCGACATCACGCCGCCTGCAGCAGGAACTCGACCTTTACCGACTCGTACGGAAAGACGACCTGGCCGGTCTCGGCCCGGTCGAGGACGCCCGCGTTCAAGAGCGCGGTCAGGTCCGTGTGAACCGACTTGACATCTCGATCGACGCGGCGGGCGATCTCCCGAACAGTCAGCGGTCCGGCGCCGCACATCGCCTTCAGGATCTCCCAGCGCTTGGCGGTCAGGACCTTCCAAAGCAACTCGGGCGTGGCAAACGAGATCCGCGCGCTGCGCTGCGCCCTGCCGGTCTTCCAGGCGTGCACGAAGTCCTGGGCGGCCTCCCCGGGCGGGCGGACATCAAGGGTCACGGTCTTCATCGTCGACTCTCCTGGACTCGCGAAGGAAGTCCTGAATCAGCTTCTCGGGAGTGCGGAACGCGTACGTCGACTCCTTGCCTACGATGCGGCGATGTTCCGCAGGAGCGACGGTCAGGCATCAGGGAGCGGAACGCGGCAGTAGGGAGTACCAAGGACCGGCTTAACGCCGCCTGCCGTAGCGGATCCGGTTGACCGCCAAGTCAGGTGGCACTCGAGGCTTGAGCTTCGGGGAGCGCATGATCGAATACCAAACACACGTTGTGAAGATGCAAGCCGGCTCCGCGAGGGTACTCGTTGGCCGAGTCCGTGCCCCGGCTTCGATGCTCTTCAAGGACAACCTTCAGGAGCTTGCCCATTACAAGGCGAGGAATGTGCTTTCGGTGAAGTCCTCTAGCGTCGTACCACTCGATCGGGTTCCGGGCCGCCTTCTCGCGGTTGCACTTCGGGCACGAGAGGACCATGTTGTCGATTGTGCTTGGTCCGTTCCTGCTTGCCGGGATGATGTGCTCCCACTGCAGGGCGTCGAAAGCTCCGCAGTACGCGCAACGGTTGCCGGCCTCTACCAGTAGCTTGTTCTCGCGAAGGATCGCAGAGATCGTGATTCTTCCAGTCGATAGCTTCCTGAAGGTGTGCCAGACGAAGGACCAGTACTCTTTGCTTTCGCGCTCAGCTGGAGCAAGTGACTCACGATCTTCGACAGCGCGATCCGCGATGAGCTTTGCATACTCATACATGATCGTCTCGAAGACGTTTGCCAGCTTTACCGCCATAGTGACTTCGTTTTGTGAACAGAGGCGACGGCCCGCTTGTGCCGCCTATCCTCCGTGCAAGACGTCATGCGCCCATGTCCGGATCGTGGCGCAGCGCACGCATAACCGAATGGTGGCGCAGTCTGCCCGTACCGCTCGCGACCAGATACGGCCATCCGCCGAGGGCAGCCGGGCGCCTTCGGATCGGCCGGGCGCCACTCATGCCGCCAGCCCCAGATCCTCGGCCAGCGGCGGCGCCGGGTAGTGGAAGCGCACCGGGCCGTCGGGCAGGCCACCGATGAACTGCCGCACCTCCGGATGCTCGGACGCGCGCAACTCGGCCGCCGTGCCGTGCGCGACCACCTGCCCCTGCGTCGACAGCAGGTACGCGTAGTCGCAGATCGCGAAGCACTCCTGCACGTCGTGCGAGACGATCAGCGAGGTCGCGCCGGTGGTGTCGTTGAGCTTGCGGATCAGATTCGCGGCCACGCCCATCGAGATCGGGTCGAGCCCGGCGAAGGGCTCGTCGTACATGATCAGCTCCGGGTCGAGCGCGATCGCGCGCGCGAGCGCGATCCGCCGCGCCATGCCGCCGCTGACCTGCGCGATGCGCAGCGGCGCGGCGCCGCGCAGGCCGACCGCGTTCAGCTTCATCAGCACGATGTCGCGGATCATCGGCTCGGGCAGGTCGGTGTGCTCGCGCAACGGGAAGGCGACGTTGTCGAACACCGTCAGGTCGGTGAAGAGGGCGCCGAACTGGAACAGCATCCCCAAGCGCCGGCGCAGGCGGAACAGCTGCGCGCGGTCGGCGGCGTCGATGCGTTCGCCGTCGAAGCGCAGTTCGCCTTTCGTCGCCGGATGCACCCCGGCGATCAGCCGCAGAAGCGTGGTCTTGCCGCAGCCCGAGCCGCCGAGGATCGCGGTGACCTTGCCGCGTGCGAAGCGCAGCGACACGTCGTTCAGGATCGTGCGCGACGAGTCGTAGCCGAAGCTCACGCGGTGAATCTCGATCAGGTCGGCGGGGTGGTCGGGCACGCGCGGTCGGCGCCCGCGGCGGGCGCGGGCGGCTGGCAGTGGATTCGAGGGGCGGGCCGCGCCGCGGCGCGGCCCTCGCGAAGGCGCCGCATTTTTGCACGCCCCCCGCGGCTGCCGCGGCAGAGGCTTCAGGCCGGCAGCTCGCTGCGCCCCATCAGGTACTCGTCGATCGCCCGCGCGGCCTGCCGGCCCTCGCGGATCGCCCAGACCACCAGGCTCTGGCCGCGGCGCATGTCGCCGGCGGCGAAGACCTTGTCCACGCCGGTGCGGTAGCCGCCGGCCGGTTCGGTGCTCGCCTTCGCGTTGCCGCGCGCATCGCGCTCGACGCCGAAGGCCTCGAGCACGCTCGCCACCGGCGCGACGAAGCCCATCGCCAGCAGCACCAGGTCGGCCTCGAAGTCACGCTCGGTGCCGGGCACCTCGACCATCCGGCCGTCCTGCCACTCGACCTGCACCGCCTTCAGCGCGGCGACGCGGCCCTTGTCCTTGCCGGTGCCGGGCACGAAGGCCTTGGTCGCGATCGCGAACTCGCGCTGGCAGCCCTCCTCGTGGCTGGAGCTGGTGCGCAGCTTGTACGGCCAGTACGGCCAGGTGAGCGGCTTGTCCTCGGCCTCGGGCGGCATCGGCATCAGCTCGAACTGGGTGACGCTGGCCGCGCCGTGGCGGTTGCTGGTGCCGACGCAGTCGCTGCCGGTGTCGCCGCCGCCGATCACGATCACGTGCTTGCCGTCGGCCCGCAGCTGGCCCTTCACCTTGTCGCCGGCCACCAGCTTGTTCTGCTGGGGCAGGAACTCCATCGCGAAGTGCACACCGTCGAGCTCGCGGCCCGGCACCGGCAGGTCGCGGCTGAGCTCGGCGCCGCCGGCCAGCAGCACCGCGTCGAATCCGGCCTTCAGCTCGTCCGGGCTCACCGTCTCCTTCGCGTCGCAGCCGACCTTGCTGTCCGCGGGCAAGGTACCGACGAGCACGCCGGTGCGAAAGCGCACGCCCTCGGCCTCCATCTGCCCGATGCGGCGGTCGATGTGCGACTTCTCGAGCTTGAAGTCGGGGATGCCGTAGCGCAGCAGGCCGCCGATGCGGCTGTTCTTCTCGAACACCGTCACCTCGTGGCCGGCGCGCGCCAACTGCTGCGCCGCCGCCAGCCCGGCCGGGCCGGAGCCGACCACGGCCACCTTCCTGCCGGTCTTGGCCTTCGGCGGCTGCGGCACGACCCATCCTTCGGCCCAGGCCCGGTCGATGATCGCGTGCTCGATCGACTTGATGCCCACCGGATCGTCGTTGACGTTCAGCGTGCAGGCCGCCTCGCACGGCGCCGGGCAGATGCGGCCGGTGAACTCGGGGAAGTTGTTCGTCGAGTGCAGCACCCGGATCGCGCGCTCCCAGTCGCCGCGGTAGACCAGGTCGTTGAAGTCCGGGATGATGTTGTTCACCGGGCAGCCGTTGTTGCAGAACGGCGTGCCGCAGTCCATGCAGCGCGCGCCCTGGATCTTGGCCTGCTCGGCGCTCAGGCCGATGACGAATTCCTTCCAGGTCTTCAGCCGCTGCGGCACGGGCTCGTAGCCCTCTTCGAGACGCTCGTATTCGAGGAAGCCGGTGACTTTTCCCATGGCCTTGTCGTGGTTGTCGGTTGCGGGCATGACGGCCGGCCGCCCGCGGCGCGGGCCCGGCGCGCGGCCCGCACGGG
>JAFLDG010000221.1 GCA_017302495.1 Burkholderiales bacterium | reverse complement strand
GCCCGGGCCGCATCGGTCTGGCGGGCGCGGAATCCGAGCAGCCGCTCGCGCAGCGCGGCGTCGTGGCTGGCGAGCATCGCCACCGCGAACAAGGCCGCGTTCGCCGCGCCGGCCGCACCGATCGCGAAGGTGGCCACCGGGATGCCCTTCGGCATCTGCACGATCGAGTGCAGCGAGTCGACGCCCTGCAGGTGCCGGCTCGGCACCGGCACGCCGAGCACCGGCACCACCGTCTTCGCGGCGAGCATGCCGGGCAGGTGCGCGGCGCCGCCGGCGCCGGCGATGATCGCCTGCAGTCCGCGCGCCGCCGCGCCCTCGGCATAGGCGAACATCTCGTCGGGCATGCGGTGCGCACTGACGACGCGCACCTCGTGCGGAACGCCGAACTCGGCGAGCAACTCGGCGGCGGGCTGCAGGGTCTCCCAGTCGCTGGAGGAACCCATCAGCACGCCGACGATCGGGGCGGGAGCGGACACGGCGGGGGCGCGAAGCGGGCGGCGGCGAGCCGGGATTGTAGGAGTCGCGGCGCCCGGTCCGATCGCCGAGAATCCCCGCGCGCCGGTGGCCGTCGCCGGCGCGCGCGCCGCCAGCCACGAGCCCGCCGGGCCGCCCGCGAGGGCGAACGCCGGAGGGCGCCGCCCGAAGGGACCCGCGTGAGCCACTCGCTGCTCGTCTTCCCCGACGACACCGCCAAGCCGCTGCTCGATGCGCTCGCCGCCGCGACGCAGTCGCTCAACATCCGCATGTTCCTGTTCACCGACCCGTCGCTGGTCGAGGCGGTGAAGGCCGCACACCAGCGCGGCGTGCGGGTGCGCGTGATGCTCAACCCGCAACGCCGCGACGGCTCGGCCGAGAACGAGGAGACGCGCCGGATCCTTGCCGATGCCGGCGTCGAGGTCCGCGACAGCAGCCCGAAGTTCGCGCTGACGCACCAGAAGTCGATGGTCATCGACGGCGCCACCGGCTACGTCGAGTCGCTGAACTGGGAAACCCGCGACCTGACGCGCACCCGCGACTACGCGGTGCTGACCACGCATCGCGTCGAGGTCACCGAGATGATCCGCTGCTTCGACGCCGACTGGAACCAGCAGCCGTTCAAGCCGGACCCGGCGTCGCGCCTGATCTGGTGCCCGAACAACGGCCGCTCGCGCATCGCCGGTTTCATCGACTCGGCGAAGCACACGCTGTGGCTGCAGAACGAGCGCTACCAGGACACCGTGATCATCGAGCGCCTGGTGCAGGCGATCGAGCGCGGCGTCAAGGTGCACATCATGGCCCGGCCGCCGCACGTGCTGAGCAAGGGCAAGCTGATCGAGGGCGTGGGCGGCCTGCGCATCATGCGCGACGTCGGCGCCAAGGTGCACCAGCTGAAGCACCTGACGCTGCACGGCAAGATGATCCTGGCCGACGAGGCGCGTGCCGTGATCGGCTCGATCAACCTGTCACCGGGCAGCTTCGACGAGCGCCGCGAGCTGGCGATCGAGACCGACGCGCACCATGTCGTGCAGCGCCTGAAGGAGGTCACCCGGCTCGACTGGGACAACTCCGAGCCGCTGGACCTGAGCGACGAGGGCGTGCTGAAGGATCTGCAGAAGCGCCACCTCGGCCACGCGGCGAAGAAGAAGCTCGCGCTGGACGTCAAGCACCACCGCAAGAAGGGCTGAGGGCCCCGAGGCGGCGTTGCCGCCGCCCCCCCGAGGGGGTCGAGCGGCCCGGCAGAGGCGGATCCGGTCGAGAACCCCGCGCGGCCGGCGCGGGGGGTCGGCGACGGGCGAGAACGGCGGGCTACTGCACCAGCTGGCGCAGATCGCCGCCGGCGTAGCGCCGCGCCATGTCGGCCAGCGGCAGCGGCTGGATCTTCGGCGCCTGGCCCTCGCAGCCGAACTCGAGATAGCGCTGTTTGCAGATCTTGTAAGCCGCCTCACGCGCCGGCTTCAGCCATTCGCGGGCGTCGAACTTGTCCGGGTGCTCGGCCAGGAACTGGCGCACCGCACCGGTCATCGCCAGCCGGATGTCGGTGTCGATGTTGATCTTGCGCACGCCGAACTTGATCGCCTCCTGGATCTCGGACACCGGCACGCCGTAGGTTTCCTTCATGTTGCCGCCGTACTGCCGGATCTGCTCGAGCAGGTCCTGCGGCACGCTGGAGCTGCCGTGCATCACCAGGTGGGTGTTCGGGATGCGTGCGTTGATCTCCTTGATGCGGCCGATCGCGAGGATGTCGCCGGTGGGCTTGCGGCTGAACTTGTACGCGCCGTGGCTGGTGCCGATCGCGATCGCGAGCGCGTCGAGCTGGGTGCGCTTCACGAAGTCGGCCGCCTGTTCCGGATCGGTCAGCAGCTGCTCGCGGGTCATCGTGCCCTCGGCGCCGTGGCCGTCCTCCTTGTCGCCCTTCATCGTCTCCAGCGAGCCGAGGCAGCCGAGCTCGCCCTCGACCGTGACGCCGATCGCATGCGCCATCTCGACCACCTGCTTCGTCACGTCGACGTTGTAGTCGTAGCTGGCGATCGTCTTGCCGTCGGCCTGCAGGCTGCCGTCCATCATCACCGAGCTGAAGCCGAGGTCGATCGCGCCCTTGCACACGGCCGGGCTCTGGCCATGGTCCTGGTGCATGACCAGCGGCACCTGCGGCCACTGCTCGACCGCGGCCTGGATCAGGTGCTTGATGAAGGGCTCGCCGGCGTACTTGCGCGCGCCGGCACTGGCCTGCAGGATCACCGGCGCGCCGACCTCGGCGGCCGCGGTCATCACCGCCTGCACCTGCTCGAGGTTGTTGACGTTGAAGGCCGGGATGCCGTAGCCGTTCTCGGCGGCATGGTCGAGCAGCTGGCGCATCGAGACGAGGGGCATCGTGGTCTCCGGATCGAGGGGGGCGGATGGCTCGGGATTCTACCGAGCGCCCCTCGCGCGACACCCCCCGAAAGGCGTGCTTCCTTCGGGGTTGCCGGGTCCGGCTCGCCGGCCGGAGCGAGACTCACCCGACCCGGCAGACCTTCAGCATGTTCGTGCCGCCCGGGTGGCCCATCGGCTCGCCGCAGGTGATCGCGTAGGTGTCGCCCGGCATCAGCGCGCCGCGCTCGACCAGCAGCCGCTCGGCATCGGCCAGCGCCTGGTCGCGGTCGGTATGCGCCGGCATCAGCATCGGCTGCACGTTGCGGTACAGCGCCATGCGGCGCTCGGACTCGGGGCGCGAGGTCACGCCGAAGATCGGGATGTGGATGTTGTGCCGGCTCATCCACAGCGCGGTCGAGCCGCTCTCGGTGAGCGCGATGATCGCCTTGCAGCCCAGGTGGTGCGCGCTGAACAGCGCGCCCATCGCGATCGTCTGGTCGATGCGGCCGAAGCGCTTGTCCATGAAATCCGCGTGCAGCTGCACGTCCTCGGCGCGCTCGGCCTCGAGCGCGATCAGCGCCATCTGCTCGACCGTCTCCACCGGAAACTGGCCGGCGGCGGTCTCGGCGCTGAGCATGACCGCGTCGGTGCCGTCGAGTACCGCGTTCGCGACGTCGCTGACCTCGGCGCGGGTCGGCACCGGCGCCGAGATCATCGATTCCATCATCTGCGTCGCGGTGATCGCGATCCGGTCCATCTCGCGCGCCATCCGGATCATCCGCTTCTGCAGCGCCGGCACCGCGGCGTTGCCGACCTCGACCGCGAGGTCGCCGCGCGCGACCATGATGCCGTCGCTCGCCTTCAGGATCGCCTCGAGCTGCGGGATCGCCTCGCTGCGCTCGATCTTCGCGATCAGCGCCGGCTTGTGCTTGAACGGCTCGCCGGCGACGTTGGCGAGCTGGCGCGCCATCTCCATGTCGGTCGCGCTCTTCGGGAAGCTGACCGCCAGGTAGTCGGCCTGGAACGTCATCGCGGTCTTGATGTCCTCGATGTCCTTGCCGGTCAGCGCCGGCGCGGTCAGGCCCCCGCCCTGCTTGTTGATGCCCTTGTTGTTCGACAGCACGCCGCCCACCCGCACGACGGTGTGCACCTGCTCGCCGCGCACCGCCTCGACGTCGAGCACGATCAGGCCGTCGTTCAGCAGCAGCCGGTCGCCCGGCCGGACGTCGCGCGGCAGGTCCTTGTAGTCCAGCCCGACGCCGCCCGGGTCGCCGGGCTCGGCGCGCGCCGCGTCGAGCACGAACGGCGCGCCGGCCGCGAGCGTCACGCGGCCTTCGGCGAAGCGGCCGACGCGGATCTTCGGCCCCTGCAGGTCGGCCATCAGCGCGAGCGGCTTGCCCACGCGCGCCGCGGCGTCGCGCACCCGTTGCGCCCGCGCGATATGGTCGTCCGCCGTCCCGTGGCTGAAGTTCAGCCGCACCACGTCGACCCCCGCGCGCAGCAGCCGCTCGAGCACGGCCGGCTCGTTCGACGCGGGGCCGAGGGTGGCGACGATCTTCGTGGCACGTGGCATCGGGTCCTCCTGCCGCGGCGACGGCGCCGCGCGCCGGGATTATCGGCGCCGCCCGTGCCGCGGGCCGCGCGGCCAGCGGCGTTCAGGCCCCCGGCGCCACGATGGCCTCCGCGGCATCGGTCACCGCCAGCGCGGTCATGTTGACCACGCGCCGCACGGTCGAGCTGGGCGTCAGGATATGCACCGGCCGCGCCGCGCCGAGCAGCACCGGCCCGACCGTCACGCCGTGGCCGCCGGTGGTCTTGAGCACGTTGAACAGGATGTTCGCCGCGTCCAGGTTCGGCAGCAGCAGCAGGTTGGCCGCGCCGGAGAGCGTCGTGTCGGGCAGGTAGCCGCGGCGGATCGTCTCCGACAGCGCGGCGTCGCCGTGCATCTCGCCGTCGCATTCGATGTCGGGTGCGCGCCTGGCGAACAGGTCGCGCGCGGCGCGCATGCGCTTCGCCGACGCGCGTTGCGACGAGCCGAAGACCGAATGCGACAGGAACGCCACCTTCGGCGGCACGCCGAAGCGGCGCAGTTCGGCCGCGGCCATCAGCGCGATGTCGGCCAGATCCTCGGCGCTCGGCTCCTCGTTGACGAAGGTGTCGGCGATGAACAGCGTGTGCTGCTCGAGCATCAGCGCGTTCATCGCCGCCATCGTGCGGCTGCCCGGACGCTGGCCGATCACCGCGCGCACGTGATCGAGGTGCTGGTCGTAGCGGCCGACCAGCCCGCACAGCATCGCGTCGGCCTCGGCGCGGTGCACCATCAGCGCCGAGATCAGCGTGTTCGAACGCCGCACCGCGGCCTTCGCCGCCTCGGGCGTGACGCCGTCGCGGCCCATCAGCTTCGCGTAGGTTTCCCAGTAGGCGCGGAAGCGCGGATCGTGCTCCGGGTCGACCAGCTCGAAGTCACGCCCGGGCGAAAGCCGCAGCCCGGCGCGCTCGATGCGCATGCGCACGACCTCGGGCCGGCCGACCAGGATCGGCTGCGCCAGGCGCTCGTCGAGCACCACCTGCACCGCACGCAGCACGCGCTCGTCCTCGCCCTCGGCGTAGGCCACGCGCACCGGCCGCTTCGCGCTCGCCGCCTTCGCCGCGGCGAAGACCGGCCGCATGAACAGACCCGTCTGGTAGACGAAGCGCGACAGCGACTGGCGGTACGCGTCGAGGTCGGCGATCGGCCGGGTCGCGACGCCGGACTCCATCGCCGCGTTCGCCACCGCCGGCGCGATGCGCAGGATCAGGCGCACGTCGAACGGCGTCGGGATCAGGTAGTCGGGGCCGAACTTCAGCTCCCGGCCCGAGTAGGCGGCGGCGACCTCGTCGCTGGTCTCGGCCTTGGCCAGCGCGGCGATCTCGCGCACGCAGGCGAGCTTCATCGCCTCGTTGATCTTCGTCGCGCCGCAGTCGAGCGCGCCGCGGAAGATGTACGGGAAGCACAGTACGTTGTTGACCTGGTTCGGATAGTCCGAGCGGCCGGTGGCGATGATGCAGTCCGGCCGCGCTTCCTTCGCGGCCTCGGGCCGGATCTCGGGCTCGGGGTTCGCGAGCGCGAGGATGATCGGCTTGTCGGCCATCGTCTTCACCATTTCGGGCTTCAGCACGCCGGCGGCCGAGCAACCGAGGAAGACGTCGGCGCCGGCCACCACGTCGGCGAGCGTGCGCGCGTCGGTCCGCTGGCAGTAGCGCTGCTTGCTCTCGTCGAGCCGGTCGCCGCGGCCTTCGCGCACCACGCCCTTGCTGTCGCAGACGTAGACGTTGACCGGCTTCAGCCCGAGGCCGACCATCACGTCGAGGCAGGCGATCGCCGCCGCGCCGGCGCCGGAGACGGCCACCTTGATCGCGGCGATGTCCTTGCCGACCAGCTCCAGCCCGTTGAGCAGCGCGGCCGCGCTGATGATCGCGGTGCCGTGCTGGTCGTCGTGGAAGACCGGGATGTTCAGCCGCTCGCGCAGCCGCTTCTCGATCGTGAAGCACTCCGGCGCCTTGATGTCCTCGAGGTTGATGCCGCCGAGCGTCGGCTCGAGCGCGGCGATGATCTCGACCAGCTTGTCCGGGTCCTTCTCGGCCAGCTCGATGTCGAACACGTCGATGCCGGCGAACTTCTTGAACAGGCAGCCCTTGCCTTCCATCACCGGCTTGCCGGCCAGGGGCCCGATGTCGCCCAGGCCGAGCACCGCGGTGCCGTTGGTGATGACGCCGACCAGGTTCGCGCGCGAGGTGTAGTCGGCGGCCAGCGCCGGGTCTTCCTCGATCGCCAGGCAGGCGTAGGCCACCCCGGGCGAGTAGGCGAGCGACAGGTCGCGCTGGTTGACCAGCGGCTTCGTCGGCGTGACCGCGATCTTGCCGCGCGTCGGCGCCCGGTGGTATTCGAGCGCGGCGTCGCGCAGCGCTTCCTCGGCGGCAGTCAACGTGGGCTTCATCGGCTCTCCTCGCGGTGGTGGTCCCGGCCGGAGCAGGCCGGGCCGCGAGATTACGCCAAAGCGGCGCCGGCGCGATGCGTGGAACCCGCAGGCGCGGCGGGCCGGCGCGGGCGCGACGGCC
>JAFLDG010000220.1 GCA_017302495.1 Burkholderiales bacterium | reverse complement strand
GGCGGCGCCGGACTGGTCGGCGTCGACCGCGTTCCGCTGGCGCAAGCGCGGCGGCCGCGGCGTGCTCGAGCCGGTGCGGCAGGTGGCGACGATCCGGCTCGCCGCGCTGGTCGAGGTCGAGCCGCAGAAGCAGCGGCTGCTGCGCAACACCGAGCAGTTCGTCGCCGGCCACGCGGCGAACAACGTGCTGCTGACCGGCGCGCGCGGCACCGGCAAGAGCTCGCTGATCAAGGCCTGCCTGAACGAGTTCGCGCCGCGCGGCCTGCGCCTGATCGAGGTCGACAAGGCCGACCTGGTCGACCTGCCCGACATCGCCGACCTGGTGGCCGACCGGCCGGAGCGTTTCGTCGTCTTCTGCGACGACCTCAGCTTCGACGAGGGCGAGCCCGGCTACAAGGCGCTGAAGTCGATCCTCGACGGCTCGGTCGCGCAGGCGAGCGACAACCTGCTGATCTACGCGACCAGCAACCGGCGCCACCTGCTGCCCGAATACATGAGCGAGAACCTGAGCTACAAGCACACGGAGGACGGCGAGGTGCACCCGGGCGAGGTGGTCGAGGAGAAGATTTCGCTGTCCGAGCGCTTCGGACTGTGGCTGAGCTTCTACCCGTTCACGCAGGGCGAGTACCTGGCGATCGTCGCGCAGTGGCTGCGAGCGTTCGGCGTGGCCGAGGCTGCGATCGCCGCGGCGCAGAAGGAGTCGCTGGTCTGGGCGCTGGAGCGCGGCTCGCGCTCCGGGCGCGTGGCCTGGCAGTTCGCGAAGGACTACGCCGGGCGGCGTGCGACGTGAGCGGCTCGCCGGCCGAACGCCGTCCGGTGGACGTCGAGCCCGTCGAATCCGTCGAGCCGCGCCGTCCGGTCGACGTCGAGTCCGTCGAGCCGCGCCGGCCGGTGGACGTCGCGGTGGGCGTGCTGATCGACGCCGACGGGCGCTTCCTGCTGACCAGCCGCCCCGCCGGCAAGGTGTATGCGGGCTACTGGGAATTCCCGGGCGGCAAGGTCGAGGCCGGCGAGACGGTCGAGCAGGCGCTGGCGCGCGAACTGCACGAGGAACTCGGCATCACGATCGGCCCGGCCGAGCGCTGGCGGGTCGAGATCGTCGACTACGAACACGCCCGCGTCCGGCTGCACTTCTGCAAGGTGTTCGGCTGGCGTGGCGAGTTCCAGATGCGCGAGGGCCAGGCGATGGCCTGGCAGCGGCTGCCGGTGCAGGTGCGGCCGGTGCTGCCGGGCACGGTGCCGGTGCTGCAGTGGTTCGCCGCCGAGCAGGGCTTCGCCGGCGCCACGCACCGCGGCTGAAGGCGGCCGCTGCTAGACTGCCCCGATGGGCTGGCTCGACGACATCCGCTGGGACGCGCAGGGCCTGCTGCCGGTGGTCGCGCAGGAGGTCGGCAGCGGCGACGTGCTGATGGTCGCCTGGATGAACCGCGAGGCGCTGCAGCACACCGTCGACAGCGGCCAGGCGGTGTACTGGAGCCGCTCGCGCGGGCGGCTGTGGCACAAGGGCGAGGAATCGGGCCACTTCCAGCAGGTGCACGAGATCCGCCTCGACTGCGACGCCGACGTGCTGCTGCTGAAGGTCACGCAGCTGGGCCACGCGCCGGGCGTGGCCTGCCACACCGGGCGCCACAGCTGCTTCTACCGGCGGCTGCAGGACGGCGTCTGGCACGAGGTCGAGCCGGTGCTGGTCGACCCGGAGGCGCTCTACAAGTGAGCGGCGACGACACGCTGGCCCGGCTCGCGGCGGTGGTCGAATCGCGCCGCGGCGGCGATCCGGCGACGAGTTACGTCGCGCGCTTGTTTTCCAAGGGTCCCGACGCCATCTTGAAGAAGGTCGGCGAGGAGGCGACCGAGGTCGTGATGGCCGGCAAGGACGGTGATCCGGCGAAGGTCGTGTACGAGGTTGCCGACCTGTGGTTCCACACGCTGCTGCTGCTCGCGCAGCACGGGCTGCGGCCGGCCGACGTGCTGGCCGAGCTGAGCCGGCGCGAGGGGCAGTCGGGGCTCGAGGAGTTTGCCGCGCGCAAGCTGCGCCGGCGGGAGGGTGAAGGCACATGAATCCGGTGATCCCGTTCGACGGCGAGCGCGCGCAGTCGCTGAAGACCGTCGGCCATGTCAGCTACCTGCTGCACCTGATCGTCGCCGTCGGCGCGGTGCTGCCCGGCGCGCAGGCCAGCATCGCGCTGCTGATCGTCGCGTTCGTGATCGACCTCGCGAAGCGCAGCGATGCCGCCGGCACCTGGCAGGAGTCGCACTTCGGCTGGCGCATCCGGACGGTGGTGTGGGCGGCGGTGCTTTATCTGGTCACCGCGCCGCTGTGGCTGCTGTTCTTCGTGCCCGGCTGGATCGCCTGGGGCGTGATCTCGATCTGGTTCCTCTACCGCATCGTGCGCGGCTGGATGAGCCTGAACGCCGACCGGCCGATGCCCGCTTGACGAGGTCCGAACGATGAGCCACGACCCGAACTGCATCTTCTGCCGCATCGTCGCCGGGCAGATTCCGGCGAAGAAGGTGCACGAGGACGACGAGCTGCTCGTCTTCCACGACATCAACCCGTGGGCGCCGGTGCACGTGCTGGTGATCCCGAAGCAGCACATCGAGACGCTGTACGACGCCGGCCCCGAGCACGACGCGCTGCTCGGGCGCATGATGGGCCTCGCGCCGGTGCTGATGCGCCGGCTCGGCGTGACGAACGGTTTCCGCGCGCTGGTCAACGTCGGCCCCGACGGGCGCCAGGAAGTGCCGCATCTGCACCTGCACGTGATGGGCGGGCCGCGGCCGTGGGCCCGCGGCTGAAGCCGGGAAAAGGACCGGCGCCTAGAATGCGCAATTGCCTCGCGCAGGAGAACTAGGATGGGTACCTTCAGCATCTGGCACTGGCTGATCGTGCTGTTGGTCGTGGTGTTGATCTTCGGCACCAAGAAGCTGAAGAACATCGGCAGCGACCTGGGCGGCGCGGTCAAGGGCTTCAAGGACGGCATGAAGAGCGGCAGCGAGGGCGCCGAGACCGGCGCCGACCGGCCGGCCGGCCCGCCGCCGCAGGTGGGCACGCAGGCGAAGTCGCCCGACACGGTGGACGTCGAGGCGCGCACCAAGTCCTGAGTCCGCTGCCGCCGTCCGGGCCGCGGGGGCCGCTTCAGCGCGCGTCCGACGCATGATCGACTTCGGTTTCGACAAGCTCGCGTTGATCGGGGCGGTGGCGCTGATCGTCATCGGCCCCGAGAAGCTGCCGCGGGTGGCGCGCACGGTCGGGCATCTGCTGGGCAAGGCGCAGCGCTACGTGGCCGACGTCAAGGCCGAGGTCAACCGCTCGATCGAGCTCGACGAACTGAAGAAGATGAAGACGCAGTTCGAGGATGCCGCGCGCGGCGTCGAGAAGGACGTGCGCGATGCCGGCCAGGCCTTCGAAAGCGAGTGGCGCGATGCCGCGGCGAGCTTCGACGGCAGCACCGCCGCCGCCACGCCGGCGGCCGAGCCGCCGCCGCAGTACCGGCATCCGAAGAAGAACTGGCGCCTGAAGCGCGGCGCGACGCCGCAGTGGTACAAGCAGCGCCACGGCGTGCGCACGCGGGCGCAGTCCGGCGCGGCGCGGGTCGCGCGCTTCCGCCCGCCGCGGGCGCGCTGAAGTTCCCGCCCTCGCGCCGATGGCCGACCCGAAGGATCCCGAGGACGAACTCGCCGGCACCGAGGCGCCGTTCGTCTCGCACCTGATCGAGCTGCGCGACCGGCTGCTGCGCGCGCTGATCGCGATCGGTGTCGTCTTCGGCGCGCTGATGCTCTGGCCCGGGCCGGGGCCGCTGTACGACCTGCTCGCCGCGCCGCTGGTCGCGCACCTGCCGCAGGGCGCGACGCTGATCGCGACGAACGTGATCTCGCCGTTCCTGGTGCCGCTGAAGATCACGCTGCTCGCGGCCTTCCTGATCGCGCTGCCGGTGGTGCTGTACCAGGTCTGGGCCTTCGTCGCGCCGGGGCTGTACAGCCACGAGAAGCGCATGGTGCTGCCGCTGGTCGTCTCGAGCACGGTGCTGTTCTTCGTCGGCGTGGCGTTCAGCTACTTCTTCGTCTTCGGCCAGGTGTTCCGCTTCATCCAGAGCTTCGCGCCGCAGAGCATCACCGCCGCGCCCGACATCGAGGCCTACCTGAGCTTCGTGCTGACGATGTTCATCGCCTTCGGCCTGGCCTTCGAGGTGCCGGTGGCGGTGGTCGTGCTCGCCCGGCTCGGCGTGGTCACGATCGAGCAGCTGAAGGCCTGGCGCGGCTACTTCGTCGTCGCCGCGTTCATCGTCTCGGCGATCGTGACGCCGCCGGACGTGGTGTCGCAGCTCGCGCTCGCGATCCCGATGTGCCTGCTCTACGAAGCCGGCATCCTGGCGGCGAAGCTGTTCATCAAGCACACCCGGGCGCCCGACGCCGAGGCCGACCGCCCGGCCTGAGCCGCGCTCTGCCGGGCGGCCACGGGGGGGTCAGCCGGGTTCGCGCCGCTGCGGCCGCGGTCGCTGCGCGACGGTCAACGTCAGCTGCAACGCCTGCGCGCCGCGCTGCACGCCGATCACCGCCTCGCTGCGCGGCTGCAGCCTGGCCACTGCCGCGAGCAGCTCGGCGGTGTTGCTCACCTCCGCGCCGGCGATGCTGGTCACCACGTCGCCCGGCCGCAGGCCGGCGCGGCTGGCCGGGCCGTCCTGCAGCACGCCGGTGATCAGCACGCCGCTGCTGATCGGCAGGCGCAGCTGGGCGGCCAGCTCGGGGCCGAGGTCGCGCGGCTCGACGCCGATCCAGCCGCGGGTGACCTGACCGTCGCGCAGCAGCGCGTCCATCACCGCGCGTGCCGCATCGACGGGGATCGCGAAGCCGATGCCCATGTTGCCGCCGCTGCGGCTGTAGATCGCGGTGTTGATGCCGACCAGCCGGCCCTGCGCGTCGACCAGCGCGCCGCCGGAGTTGCCGGGGTTGATTGCGGCGTCGGTCTGGATGTAGTTCTCGAAGGTGGAGATGCCGAGCCGGTTGCGGCCGAGCGCGCTGACGATGCCCGAGGTCACGGTCTGGCCGACGTTGAACGGGTTGCCGATCGCGAGCACGATGTCGCCGACCTCGAGCGCCTGGATGTCGCCGAGCTCGATCGCCGGCAGCCGGTCGAGCCGGATCTGCAGCAGCGCGAGGTCGGTCTCGGGGTCGGTGCCGACCAGGCGTGCGCGCGCCTCGCGGCCGTCGGCCAGGCGCACGTCGATCTCGTCGGCGCCGTCGACGACGTGGTTGTTCGTCAGCAGGTAGCCGTCGGCGGAGACGAGCACGCCCGAGCCGAGACCGGTCTGCGGGCGCTGGCTGCCGCCGCGGCCGTTGCCGAAGAAGTAGCGCTGCCAGGCATCGTCCAGGCCGGGGCGCATGCGCGTGGTCTTGCTCGCGACGATGCTGACCACCGCCGGCGCCGCGCGCCGCGCGGCCTGGCTGTAGCTGGTCGCGGCCGAGGCGGCCGGCAACGGCGGCAGCGGCGCGGGCAGCGCCGCCGGGGCGGCCGGTGGCGGCAGCGGTGGCGGCGCGGGCCGCAGCGCGGCGAAGACGAACCAACCCGCGAGCGCGACCGTCGTCGCCTGGGCGAACAGCAGCCAGAGCTTGCGCAACATCGGCGGAGAGGAAGATCGTTCGGGTGGCCGCGGTCGCGACGATTATCGGCCGAGGGTCGGCGCGCCGCGCGGCACAATGCTCCGATGCCGCCCGCGCGCCTGCTGCTGACGATGGGCGATGCCGTCGGCATCGGCCCGGAGATCATCGCGCGCGCCGCCGCCGCCGGCGCCACCGGCGGCTGCGTCGTGATCGGCGACGTACAGGTCTTGCGGCGTGCGGCGCGGCTGTTCGGCGACGGCCTGCCGCTGGCGGAGGTGGCGTCGCCGGCCGACGCCGACGCGCTGCCGCCGGGCTGCCTCGCGGTGTGCCCGCCGCCGGGGCTGCCGCCGGGGCTGGAGCAACTGCCCTGGGGGCGCATCGATGCGCGCTGCGGTGCGGCCGCGGCGGCCTGCATCGAGGCCGCGGTGCGCTGGCTGCAGCAGGGGGCCGCCGCGGGCCTGGTGACGGCGCCGCTGCACAAGGAGGCGCTGGCCGCGGCCGGGGTCGGCTTTCCGGGCCACACCGAGATGCTGCAGGCGCTCGCCACCGCACCGGGTGCGGCGCCGCCGCCGGTGCGGATGATGCTGGCCAACGACGAGCTGCGGGTGGTGCTGGTCACGATCCACGTCGCGCTGCGGCGGGCGATCGAGCAGGTCACCTTCGACGCGGTGCTGCAGACGCTGCGCATCGCGCAGGCGGCGGCGCAGGGCTGGGGCGAGGCGCGGCCGCGGATCGCGGTGGCCGGGCTCAATCCGCATGCCGGCGAGGGCGGCCTCTTCGGCGACGAGGAGCGCACGATCATCGCGCCGGCGATCGCCGCGGCGCGGGCGCTGGGCATCGACGCGTCGGGGCCGTACGCGCCGGACACGGTGTTCATGCGCGCGCGCCACGCGCCGGGGCACCCGGGCGAATTCGACCTGGTCGTCGCGATGACGCACGACCACGGCCTGATCCCGGTCAAGTACCTCGGCGTCGCGCACGGCGTGAACGTGACGCTGGGGCTGCCCTTCGTGCGCACCAGCCCGGACCACGGCACCGCGTTCGACATCGCCGGCCGCGGCAGCGCCGATCCGTCGAGCCTGAAGGCGGCGATTGCGCACGCGCGGCGGCTGGCCGGCGCGCCGAGCCGGGACCCGCAGGGCGCCTCCGATGGCGCCGGTCCTGGGTGACGCAGTGGGCCGGTGACGGCCCATTGCTGCTGTTCGAAAGGTCTGCTGTTCCCGTTTCGCCGCTGTTGCGACCGAGAGGCAAAGGCGAGGAGGGGGCAGCCGACTCCGTTCAGCCAAATTCTCATTCACTCCGTCGGCCGCCCCCTCCTCGCCTTTGCCGGCAC
>JAFLDG010000022.1 GCA_017302495.1 Burkholderiales bacterium | reverse complement strand
AACCTGGCCTGGGCGCTGCAGCGCATGCGGGCACGGCTGCAGCCGCTGGCGCCGGCCGAGCGGTGCGCCGCCGCGTGGCACGAGGCCGATGCGATCGCCGACGAGGACGTCGCGGTGAACCAGGCGATCGGCCGGCACGGCCTGGGCCTGCTGCAGGGCCTCGCGCCGCGCGACGGCCGCCGGCTGAACCTGCTCACGCACTGCAATGCCGGCTGGCTCGCGACGGTCGACTGGGGCACCGCGCTCGCGCCGGTCTATGCCGCTCAAGCCGCCGGGCTCGAGCTGCACGTCTGGGTCGACGAGACCCGGCCGCGCAACCAGGGTGCCGCGCTGACGGCCTGGGAGCTGCAGCAGCAGGGCATCGCGCACACGCTGGTGGCCGACAACGCCGGCGGCCACCTGATGCAGCGCGGCCGGGTCGACGCGGTGATCGTCGGTTGCGACCGGGTGGCGGCGAACGGCGACGTCTGCAACAAGATCGGCACGTATCTGAAGGCGCTGGCGGCACGCGCGCACGGCGTGCCCTTCTGGGTCGCGATGCCGCGTTCGACGCTCGACCTGGGCCTGGCCGACGGCGATGCGGTGCCGATCGAGGAGCGCGCGGCGCGCGAGGTCACGCACCTGCAGGGGCGCTGCGCGAGCGGCGAGCTGGTCGAGGTGCAGCTGGCGCCCGACGGCTGCGCCGCGGCGAACCCGGCCTTCGACGTGACGCCGGCCGCGCTGGTCGACGCGCTGGTCACCGAGTATGGCGTGGTCGAGGCGAACGCGGCGGCGCTGGGCCGGATCGCGGCGGCACGATGAGCCCCGCCGAAGCCGACGAGGACCGCCTGCGCCGCGACGCGGTGGCGGCGGTGCGCCGGCTCGACGCGCTCGGCCTGAACCGCGGCAGCACCGGCAACCTGAGCCTGCGCTGCCCGCGCGATGCCGTTGACGGCATGCTGATCACGCCCACCGGCATGGGCGGCGAAGGGCTGCGCGCGGCCGACCTGGTCTGGGTCGGCGACGACGGTGCGGTCGACGGCGCCTGGCAGCCGTCGTCGGAGTGGCCGTTCCACCGCGCCGTCTACCGCGCCCGGCCGGACCTGGCGGCGGTCGTGCACACCCACTCGGAGAACGCGGCCGCGCTGTCGTGCCTGGAGCGCGGCCTGCCGCCGTTCCACTACATGGTCGCGGTCGCGGGCGGCGATTCGGTGCCGTGCACGCCGTACCACCTGTTCGGCAGCGACGCGCTGTCGCAGGCGGTGGCCGCCGCGATGCGCGAGCGCGACGCCTGCCTGCTGGCGCACCACGGGCTGGTCGCCGCCGGCCGCACGCTCGCGCAGGCGATGAAGATCGCGGTCGAGGTCGAATCGCTGTGCGCGGTCTACCTGAAGCTGCTGCCGCTCGGCGAGCCGCCTCGGCTCGATGCGGCGCAGATGGCGGCGGTGATCGACAAGTTCCGCGGCTACGGCCGCGCGCGCCGGCGCTGACGGACTCCGATCCGGTGCGAATGGGAGACGCCCGGCGATTGTCGCGGCAGGTCGGCGGGCGAGAGTCGCGAGCGGCGACTTGAACGCGTGCTGTGGGCCAACGGCCGTGCCGCCCGATGTCATACGAACTCGCGTTCAGTCGTAGAGATCCGGCGGTCCGCTCCCGGCCCGGAGCTGTCCTTCGTCGTTGTGACGAAAGCAGCCACTGCGGCGCTTCAACGCGGCGCACGGGGCCGCCGACGGGGTGGCCGACTCCGTTCAGCCAAATTCTCATTCACTCCGTCGGCCACCCCGCCGTCGGCCCGTTCAGTGGTGCGCACACGCCGCTCCCGTTCGCGCGGGCGAAGCGTCTTGGCGGTAGTGCCGGAGCGCGCAGCCGGTGCCGGCAAAGCCGAGCAGGGGGCAGCCGACGGAGCGAAAGCGCGCAGCGCTTCGGCGAAGGCTCATATCGCGAAGCGATGTGATGCCGGAGCCAATGAGAATGTGGCTGAGCGGAGTCGGCTGCCCCCTGCTCGGCTTTGCCTCTCGGTCGCAGCAACCGCGCAACGCGAACAGCAGGCCTTCCGAACAGCAGCAAGGTGCCGCCTACGGTCCTACGGCTCCTCGGCTCCTACATCATTGAACGCGAACGGGTATCAGGCCCGTTGCGGCCAGGTCGCGAGCAGCAGCCCGGTCAGCGCCAGCGCCAGCGCGACGAGGTGCAGGGCGCCGAAGCGCTCGCCGAGCACGCCGACGCCGACCGCGGCGGCGCTGATCGGCAGCATCACGGTGAAGACGCCGGCACGTGCCGCCGGCACCTGGCGCAGCCCTTGCATCCACAGCCAGACCGTGACCATGCTCGCCGCGATCGCATAGAAGACGAGCAGGCCCCAGGTCGGCGCCGCGACCGCGCCGAAGTCGAAGCGCGACGCCTGCCACAGCCCGATCGGCGCCACCAGCGCCAGGCCCCAGAGGTTGATCAGCGCGCTGATCCGGCGCGGCGACAGCTTGGCCGTCAGCCGCTTGCCGATGACGACGTAGCTGGCCTCGCAGAACATCGCCGCCAGCAGCAGCGCCTGCCCGAGCAGCGGCGCCGAGCCGGCCCCGGCGGCGCCGTCGGCCGGCGCCTTGGCCTGGGCGAGCAGCGCGATGCCGAGCACCGCGCAGCCGATCGCCAGCGCGTCGCGGCGCCGGATGCGCTCGCGCAGGAACAGCCACGACAGCAGCGCCACGGCCGCGGGAATGGCCGACATCACGACCCCGGCTGCGAGCGCCGAGCTGAGCGCGACGCCGTAGAGCATGCAGATCGAGAACAGGAAGTTGCCGAGGAAGCTTTCCCAGAACAGCAGCACGCGGTCGTGGCGGGAGAGGGCGGGCTCGCCGGCGCGGCGCGGCAGCCAGGACAGCATCGCGACAGCGGCGAGGGCGAAGCGCAGCAGCGCGAGCAGGAAGACCGGGAAGGCCGCGACCAGCAGCTTCGACAGGCCGACGTACACGCCCACCAGCCCCATGCTGGCCGCCAGGCTGGCGTAGGCCAGCCACGGGATGCCGCCGCCGGCGTGCGCGGCCGCGGGATTCAAACCGGCTTCTTGTGCGTGCCGTCGCACAGCGGAGCGTTGCCGCTGGCCTTGCAGCCGCAGAAGTAGACGGTCTTGCTCTCGGCCGCGCTGTACTTGACCGGCGTGAACTCGCCGGCGGCGCGGTGCGAGCCGTCGCAGAACGGCTGGTTGCGGCTCAGGCCGCAGGCACACCACCAGTAATCCTTGCCGGCCTCGACGGCGACGGCGAAGGGGGTGTCGGCAGCGCGGACGGGACGGGTCATCGCGGGTTCTCCTCGGTTGGCGCGGGCCGGTTCAGAAGGCAGCGGCGTAGCGCTGCAGTTCCCAGCCGCTGATCTGCGTGTCGTAGGCGTCGATCTCTTCGCGCTTCAGCCGCACGAACTGCTCGACCAGCGCGTCGCCGAGCGCGGTGCGGATCACGTCGTCGGCCTGGAGCGCGTCGAGCGCGGCGCCCAGGCTCGCCGGCAGGCGCGCATGGCCGCGCGCCTGCAGTTCGGCCGTCGGCAGCTCGTACAGGTCGTCGAGGCTCTCTGCCGGCAGCTCGAGCCGGCGGTCGATGCCGTCGAGCCCGGCGGCGATCAGCGCCGCGGTCGCGAGGTACGGGTTCGCGGCCGAATCCGGCACGCGCCACTCGAAGCGGCCGTGCAGCGTGCGCACCGCCGCGGTGCGGTTGTTCGGCCCGTGTGCCAGCCACACCGGCGACCAGGTGGTGCCGGACAGCGTCGTGCCGCCGCGCAGCCGCTTGTACGAGTTGACCGTCGGCGC
This sequence comes from Burkholderiales bacterium, assembly GCA_017302495.1. Taxonomy (GTDB): domain Bacteria; phylum Pseudomonadota; class Gammaproteobacteria; order Burkholderiales; family Burkholderiaceae_C; genus Rubrivivax. The sequence continues at coordinate 20,600 of JAFLDG010000022.1, read as the reverse complement.
GGCGAGCGCGGTCAGCGCCGCGCCGTGGGCGAGCACGCCGGCGAGGAACTGCCGGCCGAGCGGCGACAGCGTGGCCTCGAGGTCGGCACTGCCGTCGGCGCGGTGCGGCGTGAACAGGTTGCGGGCATGGTCGGGGTGGCGCGCGCTGCCCCCGCCCCAGAGCGAGACGTGCATGTGCATGCCGCTGCCCGCCTGGTTCGCGAACGGCTTCGGCATCATCGAGAACTGCAGCCCGCGCGCCTCGGCCAGCGCGTGCGCGGCGAGCTTGAACAGCATCAGGTGGTCGGCGCTGGCGAGCGCATCGTCGAAGCCGAAGTTCACCTCGTACTGGCCGTGCGCGTCCTCGTGGTCGAGCTGCAGCACGTCGAGGCCGCACTGCGCCAGCACCCCGTGCAGCGCGTGCAGGTACTCGCCCTGGCGGGCGAGCGCCTTCAGGTCGTACGACGGCTTGTCGAGCCGGTCGTCGGCGTCGGCCGGCAGCCAGCGCTCGCCGTCGCGCCTGAGCAGGAAGAACTCCGGCTCGATGCCGGTGCGCAACTGCCAGCCGCGTTCGGCCAGGTGCGCCGCGGCACGCTTGAGCAGCTGGCGCGGGCAGGCCTCGAAGGGCTGGTCGTCGACGAAGCCGTCGCAGACGATGCGCGCGACGCCCGGCATCCACGGCAGCACGGTGGCGGTGCTCGCGTTGCCGCGGGCGTAGTACTCGCTGCGCGGGCCGACCCGCGGCAAGCCGGTGCCGACGATCGACGGCCCGGCGAAGCCGACGCCATGCGCGAGCAGCTCGTCCAGGTGCGCCAGCGGCACCAGCTTGCCCTTGGCGACGCCGGCCAGGTCGGTGAACTGCGCGAGCAGCGAGTGCACGCCGGCCTTGCGCAGGCGGTCCAGCAGGTCCTTCATCGATGCTCCCTGGGCGGCGCGGGCGCCGCGCCGCGCATGCTACGCCGGCGCGGCGGGCGGGCGAACGGCCCGGGCCGAGGCACGGCAGCGCGTGACCGCGCCGCCGGTCAGAAGAACACGACGACCGAGGCGCCGAACAGGTTCGTGCTCTTGCGGTAGATGCCGTCGTCCACGAACAGGAACACCGGCTGGCGGGCCCAGTCGTAGCGGTACTCGGCCTTGAACATCGTGTAGTTGTTGAACAGGTAGTTCAGGCCGACGGACAGCGCGTACCGGTCCGCGCCGTCATTGCAGCCCGGCACCACCGCCGCCGCCCCCTGCACGCAGCCGAGGTTGCCGTCGGGGCCGATGCCGTTGCTGCTGTCGATGCCGTAGCCGAGCAGGCCGCCGCCGTTGCGCGTGTTGTTGATGTAGTCGAAGCGCAGCGCGCCTTCGAGCCGCGGCGTGAACTTGTAGGCCGCGAGCCCGGAGGCGCCGTACCACGACGCGGTCTGCAGGTTGCCGTTCGCGTCGGCGGTGATGGCCGCGTTCGCCTGCCGGCCGTAGCTCAGCTGGCCGAACACCGACCAGTCGCCGCGGACGAAGTAGCCGTCGACCTCGATCAACCCGATCTTGCTGTTGTCGTAGTACTCGTCGCCGTCCGGATCGCCGTTGACGAAGTTCGGCGCCTTGCCCCAGACGCCGGCCGCGCCGAAGCCCTCGAACTCGCCCTTCGAGTAGTCGACGCGGAACGCGAGCACCGAGCCGCGCTGGCCGGGGTCGTTCGCGTTCTGGTTCATCTGCGCCGCCATGACCTTGGTCAGCCACTTGCCGCTGGTCAGCTCGAGGCCGGCGCCGATGTAGCCGGTGGGCAGCGTGAAGTCGAACAGCAGGTTGTGCGTGATCAGCTTGTTCTGCGTCGGCGGCAGGTACTCGTAGCCCGACCAGTCGGGGATCTGGCCGGCGATGAAGCGGGTCTGCAGGTCGGTCAGCGGGATCGAGACGCTGGCCTCGTTGACGATCGAGTAGCCGTCGATGACCGAGCCGGAACCGCGCTGCGGCGTCAGCGTGAGCCGCCACTTGGTGCCGCCTTCCATCTCCTTCTGGATGTCGAGCATCGCCATGCCGATGTACGAGTTCCAGTAGTTGTAGCCGTAGCTCGCCACCGAATCGAGGAACTGGAAGCCGGCCAGGTTCTGCGCCTGGGTCCAGACGTAGGCCGCCTGCATCTGGCCGCTGATCGTCAGGCCCTGGAAGCCCTGGTCGATGAAGTTGTCCTGCAGCGACTCGGTCTTGATCGCGATCCGGTTGAACTCGGCCGCCTGCTCCGGCGTCATGCCCCACTGCGGCGCGGCCGCGCCGGCCGCGCCGGCCGCTGCGGCGGGCTTGGCCTGGGCCTCCTTCAGCTGCTTTTCGAGTTCGCCGACGCGCGAGCGCAGCTGCTGCAGCTCCTGCATGATCTCGGCGTTGCTCTGCGCGGCCGCCGGGAAGGCGGCGGCGAGCGCAACGGCGAGCACGGTGGCGGGCGGAATCGTTTTCTTCACGGCAGTCTCCGGAGTCGAGGCACGGGGGAGGGAGGGTTCATCGGGACTTGGGTCAGGCCCGCGCCGCCTCGGCCAGTTCGAGGCGGCGCTTGCGTTCGGCGTGGGCGATCAGCCAGCTCGCGACCAGCACGCCGATCGCGATCACGCCGACGATCAGCGCGGCGACCGCGTTCACGCTCGGGTTCAGGCCGAGCCGGGCGCGCGAGAAGATGACCAGCGGCATCGTCGTCGCGCCGGGGCCGGACAGGAACGCGGCGAGCACGACGTCGTCGAGCGACAGCGTGAAAGTCAGCAGCCAGGCCGAGACGAGCGCCTGCGCGATCATCGGCAGCGTGACGAGCCAGAACACCTGGTTCGGCTTCGCGCCGAGGTCCATCGCGGCCTCTTCCAGGGCCGGGTTCAGGTCGAGCAGGCGCGACTGCACGACCACGGTCGCGTAGGCCATGCCGAGCAGCAGGTGGCCGAACCAGATCGTCAGCAGGCCGCGCTCGGGCACGCCGATCGTGCGTTGCACCGACACCAGCATCAGCAGCAGCGACAGGCCGACCACGACCTCGGGCATCACCAGCGGCGCGTTGACCATGCCGGAGAACAGCGTGCGGCCGGTGAAGCGCCGGTACTTGACGAGCGCGAACGCCGCCAGCGTGCCGAGCACGACCGAGCCGCAGGCGGTCAGGAACGCGATCTTCAGGCTCAGCCACAGGCCGGCGATCATCTCGTGGTCATCGACCAGCGCCCGGTACCACTTCAGCGTGAAGCCGCGCCAGACGTTCGGAATCGGCGAATCGTTGAACGAGAACAGCACCAGCGCGACGATCGGCAGGTACAGGAAGACGAAGCCGGCAAGCAGCCAGCCGCGGCCGAACCAGCGGTTGAAGGCGGGACTGGTGCCGCGGGTCATCGCTCGGCGCTCACCGGCGCTTCTCCTGCGCCTCGGCCTGGTACTTGTTGAAGATCGCCAGCGGCACGATGATCAGCAGCACCATCACGACCGCGACGCTGGAGGCCATCGGCCAGTCGTTGTTGCTGAAGAACTCGTCCCACATCACGCGGCCGATCATCAGCGTCTGCGGGCCGCCGAGCAGCTCGGGGATCACGAACTCGCCGATGCACGGGATGAACACCAGCATCGAGCCGGCGACGATGCCGGCCTTCGACAGCGGCACCGTGATCTTCCAGAACGCGACCCAGGCCGTGGCGCCGAGGTCGGTGGCGGCCTCGAGCAGCCGCAGGTCCATCTTCGCCAGGTTGCCGTACAGCGGCAGGATCATGAACGGCAGGTAGGTGTAGGTCATGCCGAGCACGAGCGAGAACGGCGTGTGCAGCAGCTGCCCCGGCGCCGGGATCAGGCCCGCCGCCGCGAGCAGGCGGTCCAGGCCACTGGCGACGATGAGTTCGGCGACCCAGCCGCCCTCGCCGAGCAGCCCCTTCCAGGCGTAGACGCGCAGCAGGAACGAGGTCCAGAACGGCAGCATCACGAGCATCAGCAGCGCCGGCTGCAGCGTGGCCTTCGCGCGCGCCATGAAGTACGCGAACGGATAGCCGATCGCGAGGCACAGCACGGTGGTGGCGGCCGCGTACTGCAGGCTCGCGAGGTAGGTGCGCAGGTACAGGTCGTCCTGCGCGATGAACTGGTAGTTCGACAGCTTCAGCGTCAGCTGCAGCAGGCCGTCCTTGAAGGTGAGCAGGTCGTTGAAGCGCACGGTCTCCATCTCGGAGACGCTGATGCGCAGCACGATCACGAACGGGAACAGGAAGAACCCGAGCAGCCACAGGTACGGCACGCCGATCACTGCCGTGCGCCCGGTGGCCAGGCGGCGCAGGCGCGTGAGCAGCGTGGCGGGTGACATCGCGGAGGCCCTATTGCGTGAGCACGACGTGCGCCGAGCGCGACCAGTGCGCCCAGACCTCGTCGCCCCAGGTGTATTCGTCGTCGCGGTGGCGCTGCACGTTCGCCAGGCTGACCTTCAACCGCTTACCGCTGGACAGCTGCAGGTGGTAGACGGTGTAGCTGCCGAAGTACGACAGCTCCTTGATCGTGCCGCGCACGGTGTTGAAGCTGTCCTCCGCCGGCTTGCGCGACAGGTGGATCTTCTCCGGCCGCAGCGCGACCGTGACCGGCATGCCGACCGTGCCGGTGATGCCGTGGCCGACGTAGTGCCGGCAGTCGGCGCAGCCGATGACCACGTGGTCGGGCTCGTCGACCTCGACCGTGCCGTCGAGCAGGTTGACGTTGCCGATGAAGTCGGCGACGAAGCGCGTGGCCGGGGTCTCGTAGATCTCGGCCGGCGGGCCGACCTGCAGGAATCGGCCCTCGCTCATGATCGCCACGCGCGAGGCCATCGTCATCGCCTCTTCCTGGTCGTGCGTGACCATCACGCAGGTGACGCCGACGCTCTCGATGATGTTGACCAGCTCGATCTGCGTCTCCTCGCGCAGCTTCTTGTCGAGCGCGCCGAGCGGCTCGTCGAGCAGCAGCAGCTGCGGCTGCTTGGCCAGGCTGCGCGCGAGCGCGACGCGCTGCTGCTGCCCGCCGGAGAGCTGGTGGGGCTTGCGCTTCGCGAACTTCGCCAGCTGCACCAGTTCGAGCATGCGCTCGACGCGCTCGGCGATGCGGTCGCGCGCCATGCCCTCGCGCTTCAGGCCGAACGCGATGTTGTCCCACACGCTCAGGTGCGGGAACAGCGCGTAGCTCTGGAACATCATGTTCATCGGCCGCTCGAACGGCGGCAGGGCGGCCAGGTCGCGCCCGGCGAGCAGGATGCGCCCGGCGCTGGGCCTCTCGAAGCCGGCGAGCATGCGCAGCAGCGTGCTCTTGCCGCAGCCGGAGGAGCCGAGCAGCGCGAAGATCTCGCCCTTGGCGATGTCGAGGCTGACGTCGTTGACGGCCTTGTAGCCGTCGAACTCCTTCGTCAGCTGCTCGATGCGCAGGAAGGCGTCCGCGGCGCCGCCGCGGTCGTTCGGGGGGGCTGCCATCGCGGCGACGCGCTGCGGGCCGCGCTTACAGGCCGGTCTTGAACTGCGTGTAGGTGCGGGTCATCAGCCGCCGCATGTCGTTGTTCAGCGCGTCGGGCGGCACCATCAGCTTCAGGTCGGGCGGCGACAGGAACACGGTCGGGTTCGCCGCCACCTCGGGCTTGACGAACTTCTTCGACTCGAGGTTCGGGTTCGCGTAGAACACCTTGTTCGTCAGCGACGCATGCACCTCCGGGCGCAGGATGTAGTTGATGAACTTGTGCGCGTTGCCGGGCCGGGCGGCATCGGCCGGGATCACCATCACGTCGAAGAACAGCAGCCCGCCGGTCTTCGGGATCAGCGCCTGCACGTTCTGCCCCGTCTTGCCGTCGATCGCGCGCTGGCGGGCGATGTTGATGTCGCCGGACCAGCCGATCGCCGCGCAGATCGAGCCGCCGGCCATGTCGTTGATGTAGCCGGAGGAGCTGAACAGCGTGACGTACGGACGCACGCTCTTCAGCAGGTTGGCGGCGGCGGCGTAGTCCGCCGGGTTCTTGCTGAACGGCGGCTTGCCCAGGTAGTGCAGCGCGGCCGGCACGATCTCGGTGGCCGAGTCGAGGAACGACACGCCGCAGCCCTTGAGCTTGCTGATGTACTCGGGCTTGAACACCAGGTCCCAGACGTTGTCGGGCATCGGCGTCGAGCCGAGCGCGGCCTTGACCTTGTCGACGTTGATGCCGACGGTGGTGAAGCCCCACAGCCAGTTGACCATGTAGTCGTTGCCCGGGTCCATCTTCTGCAGCTGTGCCTGCACGGCCGGGTCCATGAACTTGTAGTTCGACAGCTGGGCCTTGTCGATCTTGCGCAGCAGCCCTCCGTCCATCTGCAGCTTGGCCCAGTTCGACGACGGCACCACCAGGTCGTAGCCGGTCTTGCCCGCCACCAGCTTGGCGTGGACGATCTCGTTGTTGTCGAAGTTGTCGTAGCGGACCTTGATCCCGGTCTCCTTCTCGAAGTTGCGGATCGTGTCCTCGGCGATGTAGTCCGACCAGTTGTAGATGTTGAGGACCTTCTCCTCTTCCTGGGCGCGCGCCGGGCCGGCAGCCAGGGCCAGGGCAGCGAGCAGGGCGAGGGCCGGGCGGAACGACGGGATGCTCATTGCGAAAAACTCCGGGACAGTCGACGGGGATGTGGCGGTGCGCCGAGTGTATGCAAGCGCCGTGCCGCGGCCGCTAGGGGAAGCGCGACTGTTGCGCGCAAGCACCCCGGATCGCGGGGCACCGGTTTCGGCGGGCATCGTGGTCGCGGGCGAGGGCGCCGGGAGCGGCCGGGGCGCAGGGGCTCAGCCGAGCCAACCCTCGCGCCGGGCGTCGGCCAGCGCCAGGTCGAGGCAGCGGCGGATCAGGGCGACCATCTCGTCGATCTGCGCGCGGGTGATGACCAGCGGCGGCGCAATGATCATCCGGTCGCCGACCGCGCGCATGATCAGCCCCTCGCGGAAGCAATGGCCGCGGCAGACCATGCCGAACTCGATCGCCTCGGCAAAGGCGGCGCCGGTGGCCTTGTCGCGCACCAGTTGCAGCGCGCCCATCAGGCCGCAGGTCTGGGCTTCGCCGACCAGCGGGTGCGCGGCCAGATCGCGGAACTGCTCGGCGAGGTAGGGGCCGACGTCGTCGCGCACGCGCTCGACCAGGCCCTGCTCGCGGATCAGCCGGATGTTCGCGACCGCCACCGCGCAGGCCACCGGGTGGCCGGAGTAGGTGTAGCCGTGGGCGAACTCGCCGCCGCGCTCGACCAGCACCTTCGCGACGCGGTCGCCGACCATCACGCCGCCGAGCGGCACGTAGCCGCTGCTGACTCCCTTGGCGAAGGTCATCAGGTCCGGCCGGAAGCCCATCGTCTCGCAGCCGAACCAGCGGCCGGTGCGGCCGAAGCCGCAGATCACCTCGTCGCTGACGAGCAGGATGCCGTACTTGTCGCAGATGCGCTGCACCTCCGGCCAGTAGCTCGCCGGCGGCACGATCACGCCGCCGGCGCCCTGCACCGGCTCGCCGATGAAGGCGGCGACCTTGTCCGGGCCGACTTCGAGGATCTTGTCCTCGAGCCACCGCGCCGCCTGCAGGCCGAAGGCCTCGCGGTCGAGGCCTTGCGTGCGGCCGTGCTGCCACCAGTGCGGCTGCTCGATGTGCACGATGCCGGGGATCGGCAGCCCGCCCTGGGCGTGCATGCCGCTCATGCCGCCGAGCGACGCGCCGGCCATCGTCGAGCCGTGATACGCGTTGACCCGGCTGATGATCACCTGGCGCCCGGGCTGGCCGAGGATGTCCCAGTAGCGCCGCACCATGCGCACCACGGTGTCGTTGCCCTCCGAGCCGGAGCCGGAGAAGAAGACATGCTGGAACTGCGGCGGCGAGACCTCGGCGAGCAGCTCGGCCAGCTCGATCGCCGGCGGGGTCGCAGTCTGGAAGAAGGCGTTGTAGAAGGGCAGCTCGGTCAGCTGCTTCGTCGCGGCGTCGATCAGCGCGCGCTGGCCGTAGCCGACGTTCACGCACCACAGCCCCGACATCGCGTCGAGGATCTTGTGGCCGTCGCTGTCCCACAGGTAGATGTTGTCGGCGCGCGTGACGATGCGCGAACCCTTGCGCGCGAGCGACTGGAAGTCGGTGAACGGGTGCAGGAAGTGGGCCGCGTCGGCGGCCTGCCATTGCGCAGTGGTGCGGGCGGTGGAGAGGGTGCTCATCGGGGTTTCCGGTCGGTGGGCGGGCGCGCGGGTTCAGACGTGGAGCAGCAGGTGCTCGCGCTCCCAGGGCGAGATCACCTTCATGAACTCCGCGTACTCGATCTCCTTGATCTCGCTGTAGACGGTGACGAACTCGCGGCCGAGCACGGCGGCCAGGTCGGCCTCGTCGCGCAGCAGCTGCAGCGCCTCGCCCAGGCTGCGCGGCAGCTGGTACTCGCCGAGGTAGGCGTCGCCCTTGCACTCCGGCGTCGGCTCGATCCGGTTCTTGATGCCGAGCCAGCCGCAGGCCAGGGTCGCGGCGAGCGCGACATAGGGGTTCGCGTCGGCACCGATGACGCGGTTCTCGATCCGCCGTGCCTGCGGCGGCGCCACCGGGCTGCGGATGCCGACGGTGCGGTTGTCCACGCCCCACTGGATGTTGATCGGCGCGGCGGTGAAGCGTGCGAGGCGCCGGTAGCTGTTGACGTAGGGCGCGAACAGCGCCATCGCCGCCGGGATGTAGCGCTGCAGGCCGCCGATGTACCAGTGGAAGGCCTGCGACGCGCTGCCGTCGTCGTTGCTGAAGATGTTGCGCCCGTCGCGGTCGACCACGCTCTGATGCACGTGCATCGCGCTGCCGGGCTCGCCGGCGATCGGCTTGGCCATGAAGGTGGCGAACATGTCGTGGCGCAACGCCGCCTCGCGCACCGTGCGCTTGAACAGGAAGACCTCGTCCGCGAGGCCGAGCGGGTGGGCGTGGAAGAAGTTGATCTCCATCTGCCCGGCGCCGATCTCGTGGATCAGCGTGTCCACGTTCAGCTCCATCTTGTCGCAGTACTCGTAGACGTCCTCGAACAGCGGATCGAACTCGTTCACCGCGTCGATCGAATAGGCCTGCCGGCTGGTCTCGCTGCGGCCGCTGCGGCCGATCGGCGGTTTCAGCGGCACGTCCGGATCGGTGTTGCGCGCAACCAGGTAGAACTCGAGCTCGGGCGCGACCACCGGGCTCCAGCCCTCGGCGTCGTACAGGCCGCACACCCGGCGCAGCACCGAACGCGGCGCATACGGCACGAGCTTGCCGTCGCGGTCGTAGCAGTCGTGAATGACCTGCGCCGTCGGATCCGCGGCCCAGGGCACGATGCGCACCGTGCTCGGGTCGGGCCGCAGGTGCATGTCGCGGTCGGTCGGCGTGATCACGTCGTAGTACGGCCCTTCCTCGGGGAACTCACCGGTCACGCCCATCGCGACCACCACCTCGGGCAGGCGCATGCCGCGGTCTTCGTTGAACTTCTCGCGCGGCAGGATCTTGCCGCGGGCGACGCCGGTGAGGTCGGGCACGAGGCACTCGATCTCGGTGACGCGATGCTGGTTGAGCCACTGCTCGAGCTCGCTGAACGTGAACTTGTCTCTGTCGACCATGGAACACCTGGGGGATTTGTGCGCTGCGGCGGAATCGGGGCCGGCCGCGGGCCGGACGGCGACGACTGTACGCCGCTAGGGCAGCGGCACCCGGTGCTGCCGGCGGTAGGCGCGGCAGGCGTCGCCGAAGGCCCGTGCGAGGCGGCGCGAGACCTCGTTGCCCGCGGCCTGCCACTCCGGATGCCATTGCACGCACAGGTTGAAGCCGGGCGCGGCCGGGCGGCTGAAGGCCTCGACCAGGCCGTCCGGCGCGCGCGCCTCGACCCGCAGGCCGTCGGCGAGCCGCTTCACGCCCTGGCCGTGCACCGAGTTCACCTCGAAGCGGCCGCGGCCGACGATGCCTTCGAGCACGCCGCCGGCGACCACGTCGACCGGGTGCGCCGGGCCGTACTGGACCTCGGCGCTGCCGGTCGGATCGGCGCGGTGGTCGGCATAGCCGGCCACCTCCTGTACCGCCTGGTGCAGCGAGCCGCCGAGCGCGACGTTGGCTTCCTGCGTGCCGCGGCAGATCGCGAACAGCGGCAGGCCGCGCGCGAGCACCTGCGGGATGAAGGGCAGGGTCCAGGCGTCGCGCTCGGTGTCGAGTGGCAGCGCCGGGTCGTGCACGCCTTCGTCGAAGTGGCGCGGATGCACGTTCGACGGCGAGCCGGTGAGCAGCACGCCGTCGGCCAGCGCAAGCAGCGTCTCGACCTCGTCCGCGGCGGCGTTCGGCACGACCAGCGGCACGCACCCGGCCAGGCGCACGAAGTCGACGTACTTCTTGCCGGCGATGTGGAACGGATGGTGGCCGAGCTGGCGGTTGCACGCCGGCACCAGCACGACCGGCTTGGCGCGGGAATCGTTCATGCGACCAGGTCCCTCATCCGATACCAGGCCATGCCGAGCACCAACGCCGGCATGCGCAGCAGCCGCCCGCCCGGGAACGGCCGGTGGCGCAGCCGCGCGAAGACGTCGAAGCGGCCGGCGTCGCCGGCGATCGCTTCGGCCACGAGCTTGCCGGCCAGGCCGGTGAGCGCCAGGCCGTGGCCCGAGAAGCCCTGCAGGTAGTAGACGTTCGGCGCGTACGCGCCGGCCGGCTCGAGCCGGCCGAAGTCCGGCGCGCGGTTCATCGAGATGTCGACGAAGCCGCCCCACGCGTATTCGATCGCCGCGGCGCGCAACTGCGGGAAGGTCTGCACCAAACGCCGGCGCATGCTCTCGGCCAGGTCGCTCGGCGTGACCGTGCTGTAGCTGACGCGCCCGCCGTACAGCAGGCGGTGGTCGGCGGTGGTGCGGAAGTAGTCGAGCACGAAGTTGGTGTCGCACACCGCCGCGCCGCAGGGGATCAGCGAAGCGGCCAGCGCCGGGTCGAGCGCTTCGGTGCAGGCGATGTAGGTGCCGACCGGCATGATGCGCGGCTCGAGCGCCGGCACCAGGCCGCCCAGGTAGACGTTGCCGGCCAGCAGCACGTGCCGCGCGCGCAGGCGGCCGTGGGGCGTGGCCAGGCGCACGGTCGGGCCGGGTTCGAGCGCGGTCACCGGCGTCTGCTCGTGCAGGGTCGCGCCGGCGGCGGCCGCAGCGCGGGCCAGGCCGCGCGTGTACTTCAGCGGGTGCAGGTGGCCCGAACGCGGGTCGTGGACCGCGCCGTGATAGCGGTCGCTCGCGATCCAGCGCGGCAGGTCGGCCGGCGGGATCACCTGCTGGCGGTAGCCGTAGATCCGTTCGGTGTGCTCGCTCGCGTCGAACAGCTCGCGCGCCTTGCGCGCGCTGGTGGCCACGGCCAGGTAGCCGTCGCGCCAGTCGCAGTCGATCGCGTGTTCGCGGATGCGCGCGCGCATCAGGTCGAGCGCTTCGATCGACAGGTCCCAGATCCGGCGCGCGTCGGCTGCGCCGAGCTGCTGCTCGATCGTGGCCTGGTCGCAGGCCAGGCCGTGGATCGCCTGGCCGCCGTTGCGCCCGCTGGCGCCGAAGCCGACCTCGCGCGCTTCGAGCAGCCGCACCGCGAAGCCGCGCGCGGCCAGCTCGAGCGCCGCCGACAGCCCGGCCAGCCCGCCGCCGACGATGGCGACATCGCAGTCCGCGTCGCCGGCCAGCGGCGCGTAGGCCTCGCCCCGTGCGGCGGTGGCCGCGTAGTACGAGCGGCGGGTCAGTTCGCGGTCGGCGCGGTCGAGGTCCATGGTCGCTGCTTGCACAGTCTAGACAGGTTCGGGCGCAATTTGCGCGCACCGGCGCGAGCCACGGCGCGACGCGACGCAATAACATGCGGCCGATTCAACCGGATGCCGCCGAACATGCGAAACACGCGCCAGACCACGCAACTGGATGCGATCGACTTGAAGATCCTCGACGAACTGCAGCGCGACGGCCGGCTCTCGAACCTCGACCTCGCACAGCGCATCCACCTGTCGCCGTCGGCGTGCCTGCGGCGCGTCAGGCAGCTCGAGGAGCGGGGGGTGATCGCGCGGTACGCCGCGCTGGTGAACCCGAAGGCGGTCGGCCGGCACGGCACCAGTTTCACGATCGTGAACCTCGAGAGCATGAACAACCCGCAGCTCGAGGCCTTCGAGCAGGCGGTGCGCGACACGCCCGAGATCCTCGACTGTTACTACATCGCCGGCGCCAACGACTATCTGCTGCGCTTCACCTACCGCGACGCCGAGGACCTGGAGCGCTTCCACACCGACGTGCTGATGCGGCTGCCGGGGGTTGCGCGGTCGAACTCGATGCTGGTGCTGCGCACGGTGAAGAAGACCACCGCGCTGCCGCTGTAGCGGCGCGCGGCGGTTCAGCCCCGCGGCCAGGCGCCGCGCGCGAGGCAGCCGGCGAGATAGGTCCAGACGAAGGCCGCCGCGGCGTTGGCGCTCAGCTCGGCATGGTCGTACGGCGGCGCGACCTCGACGCAGTCCATGCCGACGAAGGGCAGGCCGGCCAGTTCCTCGAGCAGCGTCAGCACCTGCGAGGTCGTCAGACCGCCCGGCTCGGGCGTGCCGGTGCCCGGTGCGAAGGCCGGGTCGAGCACGTCGATGTCCAGGCTCAGGTAGACCGGTTGGCCGGCGGGCATGCGTTGCCGGATCGCCTCGACCACCGGCGCCAGCTGGCGCGGCCCGTCGAGCCCGCGCAGGCCGCGTGCGTCGAAGATCAGGCCGCCCTGGTCGGCCACGTAGTCGCGCGCCGCGCGCTCGCCGGCCGAGCGGATGCCGAGCTGGACGAAAGCCTCGGGCACCACCAACCCCTCCTGGAAGGCCTCGTAGACCCAGGTGCCGTGGCCGCTCGGTTCGCCGAAGTGGTCGCGCCAGGTGTCGCAATGGGCGTCGAAGTGGATCACCGCCAGCGGCCGGCCGAGCCAGCGCCGGTAAGCGCGCAGCAGCGGCAGCGTGATCGAGTGGTCGCCGCCGAGCCAGACCATGTGGTGCCGCGGCAGCAGCGGCGCGACCTGCGGCCCGAGCGCGGCGCGCATCGCGTCGAGGCCGGTGTTGGGCAGCCGCAGGTCGCCGAGGTCGGCGAGCACCGGGCTCGGGCTGCAGTCGAACAGCGGGTGGGTCGCGTCGCACAGCATGCGGCTCGCCTGCCGGATGGCCTGCGGCCCCATCCGGGCGCCGGGGCGGTTGGTGGTGGCGCCGTCCCAGCCGATGCCGGCGGCCGCGTAGGCGGCCCCGGCCGGCGCCGCGGCGGCATTCAGCAGGCGGGCATCCGACAGGTAGGCGAAGTCGCTCACAAAGAACCTTTCCGCTCTCGAGGGCCGGCATCGCCACGCGTGGCCGGCCTGTCCGCGGCGGCGGTGGCGCGCGCGGCACGGCGGCGTGGCGGGCGATGATAGAGGCCCGCAGCACCTCCATCGGCAGTGAAGCCCGTCCTGATCCTGCAGCACCTGAGCAGCGACGGCCCCGCGTACCTGGGTACCTGGCTGTCGCGCCATGGCATCCCGCACGAGGTGCGCGACACCGAGGCCGGCGATCCGTATCCCGAGTCGATGGACGCTCATGCCGCACTCGCCGTGCTCGGCGGCGAGATGAGCGCGAACGACCCGCTGCCGTCGTTGCGCCGGGCCGAGGCGCTGATCCTCGACGCGGTGGCGCGGAGCCGGCCGGTGATCGGCCATTGCCTCGGCGGCCAGCTGATGGCGCGGGCGCTGGGCGGGCGCGTGCAGCGCTCCCCGGCGCCGGAGGTCGGCTGGCAGCCGCTGCAGGTGCACGACCACGCCGAGGCGCGGCACTGGTTCGGCGAAACCGGCAGCCATCACGTCTTCCATTGGCACGAGGAGGCCTTCGAGTTGCCGCCGGGCGCGACCGCACTGGCCCGCAGCGAGGCCTGCCCGCACCAGGCCTTCGCGATCGGGCCGCACCTGGGGCTGCAGTTCCACGTCGAGATCGACGAGGAGAAGCTGCGCCGCTGGTCGCGGCTCGACACGCCGGCCTATCGCGAAGCCCAGCGCCGCCACCCCAGCGTGCAGAGCGGCGCGCAGATGTGCGCCGACCTGCCCCTGCGCCTGCCGGCGCACCAGGCGCTGGCCGACCGCCTGTACGCGCAGTGGTGGCGCGGGGTCGCGGCCGCGGGCTGAAGCGGGAGGGCTCGATACCGCATTGCAGCATCAGCTTCCCGCATCGTGGAAAGAAGCGTCGCTGCGGCGCAGCATGACGTTTCACCGCTCTGAGATCCATGCCGCAATACGGAACGCAGATGCCAAGTCGTTGTCGTGCATAGAACTTGCCCCATGTCTTCTATAAGACATAAGTCTTCAAATCCCGCTCGCGGCTCGGTAGCCTAGGCAGCGTCATCAGGGAGTGCTGATGTCCGTTGCCAACCCATCCGACAGGAGTTTCGTTTCCATGAGCCAACCGACCCGTGAACAGCAGATCGCCGCCCTCGAGAAGGACTGGGCCGAGAACCCGCGCTGGAAGGGCGTCAAGCGCAACTACAGCGCCGCCGACGTGGTGCGCCTGCGCGGCAGCTTGGCAGTCGAGCACACGCTGGCCCGGCGCGGCGCCGAGAAGCTGTGGACGCTGTGCAATACCGAGCCCTTCGTCAACACGCTGGGCGCGCTGACCGGCAACCAGGCGATGCAGCAGGTCAAGGCCGGCCTGAAGGCGATCTACCTGTCGGGCTGGCAGGTGGCCGGCGACGCCAACAGCAACGGCGAGATGTACCCCGACCAGTCGCTGTACGCGGTGGACTCGGTGCCGAAGGTGGTCAAGCGCATCAACAACACCTTCCAGCGTGCCGACCAGATCCAGTGGAGCGAAGGCAAGAACGACATCGACTTCTTCGCGCCGATCGTGGCCGATGCCGAAGCCGGCTTCGGCGGCGTGCTCAACGCCTTCGAGCTGATGAAGGCGATGATCGAAGCCGGTGCCGCCGGCGTGCACTTCGAGGACCAACTCGCGTCGGTGAAGAAGTGCGGCCACATGGGCGGCAAGGTGCTGGTGCCCACCCGCGAGGCCGTCGCCAAGCTGACCGCGGCCCGCCTGGCGGCCGACGTGATGGGCGTGCCGACGATCCTGCTGGCGCGCACCGACGCCGAAGCGGCCGACCTGGTGACCAGCGACGTCGACGCCAACGACAAGCCGTTCCTGACCGGCGAGCGCACGGTCGAAGGCTTCTACCGCACGAAGAAGGGCTTCGAGCAGGCCGTCAGCCGCGGCCTGGCCTACGCCGAGTACGCCGACATGGTGTGGTGCGAGACCGGCACGCCGGACCTGAAGTTCGCGAAGGACTTCGCCGACGCGATCCACGCGAAGTTCCCGGGCAAGATGCTGGCCTACAACTGCAGCCCGTCGTTCAACTGGAAGAAGAACCTGGACGACGCGACGATCGCCAAGTTCCAGCGGGAGCTGGGCGCGATGGGCTACAAGTTCCAGTTCATCACGCTGGCCGGCTTCCACAATCTGAACTACGGCATGTTCGAGCTGGCCTACGGCTACGCGCGCAAGAACATGAGCGCCTTCGTCGAGATGCAGGAGAAGGAATTCGCCGCCGCCGAGCGCGGCTTCACCGCGGTGAAGCACCAGCGCGAGGTCGGCACCGGCTACTTCGACGCGGTGACGACGACGATCGAGCGCGAGGCCTCGACCGCCGCGCTGAAGGGCTCGACCGAGGACGAGCAGTTCTTCGACGCGAAGCACGGCTGACAGCGATCCGGCCGCCGCCGCGCTGCGGCAAGACCGGGAAGGGCCCGCCGGCCGCCGCGCCGGCGGGCCCTTTCGTCTTGCGCCGCGGCGGCACGCGGCTCAGCGCGGCGCCGCGGCCTCGATCCCGAGCTTGCGTTGCAGCAGCGCGAGCTTGCCGCCGCCGCCGCCGAGCGCGTCGAGTCGGGCCAGCTGGTCGCGCGCCTCGTGCAGCCGGCCGTCGCGCCAGTACGCGATGGCGAGGTACTGGTGCACTTCGGCGAAACCGCTGGTCAGCGCCTGCGCGCGTTCCAGCGCGGTGGCCGCCTGCGCCGGCCGGTCGTCCTGCAGCCGGCGCAGGCCGAGCCCGAGCCAGTAGTAGGGATCACGCTCGCGCCGCGCCTCGAGCGCGGCCTCGAAGCCGCGGGCTTCGGCGACGCGACCCTGCGCGAGCAGCAGCTGCTGCAGCGAGGCCAGCGCGAAGTCCGAGCTGTCGTCGTGCGCGAGGGCTCGCCGCAGCAGCACCTCGGCATCGGCCTGCAGGCCGGCGCGCAGGTACAACTGGGCGAGATTGCCCTGGGCCGGGGCGAAGCCGGGATCGGCCGTGATCGCGGCCCTGAAGTGCGCGTAGGCGCGGCGCTCGTCGCCGGCCGCGAGATGCTCGGCCGCCCGGTTGTTCAGGAATCGCGCCAGCACCTCGCGGTCGGCCAGCGGCCGGCCCTTCGCGCGCGCGCCGGGCTGCGGCTCGAAGTCGACGACGATCGCGCCCGCCGGCAGCAGGCGGCCGCCGGCGCGCAGGTCGCGCTCGTTCGGCACCAGCACGTTGACATGCTGGTTCAGGAAGTCGACCGTGCCGCGGCGGTCGAACAGCGGCGGCACGCGCACCTCCTGCAGCTGCGCCGGCACCTCGAGACCCCGCGCCAGCGCCACGGTCAGGATCGACAGCGACAGGCAGTCGCCGCGCCGCTTGCGCCAGGTGGTCGCGGCCGGCGTGGAGTGCCCGCCGGCGTAGTCGAAAGTCTTCAGGTCGGGGCCGAAGACAAGCTCGAGCAGGCGGGCGGTGCGTGCCGGCTGGCTCCGCGTCGCCGCGGCCTCGCGCAGCACGGCCAGCGTCTGCGCATCGAGCGCGAACAGCGTGTCGAGGTCGACCTCGACCAGGGCCGGTTCGTAGGCGAAGCGCTGGTCGTGCCACGGCAGGCCGGCGGCAGGGGGCGCCGGCGCGACGGCGCAACCCGCCAGGGCGGCACACAGTGCCAGCGTGCACCAGGTCCTGTTCAGCATTGCCGCCCCTCGCGCCACTCGCAGGCGCGGCGCATTCTCGCGCGCGGCCGGGCGCACGTCCACGGCGCACCCGGCGGGCGGGCCCGTGCGCCGCCGGGTAGCGGCGGACGGGCGCGCGGGGGCCTACTTCGGCGCCATCCGGATCGCGCCGTCGAGCCGGATCACCTCGCCGTTGAGCATGTCGTTCGTGACGATCTGGTGCACCAGCTTCGCGTAGTCCTCGGGGCGGCCGAGGCGGCTGGGGAAGGGCACGCTCGCGGCGAGCGCGTCCTGCACCTCCTGCGGCATGCCGAACAGCATCGGCGTGCCGAAGATGCCCGGCGCGATCGTCATGTTGCGGATGCCGCTGCGCGCCAGGTCGCGTGCGATCGGCAGTGTCATGCCGACCACGCCGCCCTTGCTCGCCGCATAGGCGGCCTGGCCGATCTGGCCGTCGAAGGCGGCGACGCTGGCGGTGCTGATCAGCACGCCGCGCTCGCCGGTGGGCTCGGGGTCGTTGCGGCTCATCGCCTCGGCGGCGACGCGGATCATGTTGAAGCTGCCGACCAGGTTGACCGTGATCGTCTTCGCGAACAGGCCGAGCGGATGGGCGCCGTCCTTGCCGACGGTCTTGGCCGCGGGTGCGATGCCGGCGCAGTTCACCAGCCCCACCAGCTTGCCGAGCGCCGGGGCCGCGGCCACCGCCGCCTGCGCGTCGGCCTCCTGGCTCACGTCGCAGCGGACGAACACGCCGCCGATCTCAGCCGCGACCTTCTTCCCCGCCTCCTCCTGCAGGTCCGCGATCACGACCTTGCCGCCGTTGCCGGCCAGCATGCGCGCCGTGCCTTCGCCCAGGCCCGACGCGCCGCCGGTGACGATGAAAACCTTGCCCGCGATGTCCATGCCCTGTGCTCCCGCCGATTCAGCCCAGCGCCGCGAACGCGCGCGCGGTGATCTCGTCGACGCTGCCGGTACCGTCGATCTTGCGGTAGCGCGGCGCCTGCGCATCGCCGGTCGCGGCCCAGGCGGCGTAGTAGTCGACCAGCGGCCGCGTCTGCGCCTGGTAGACCTGCAGCCGCTTGCGCACGGTCTCTTCCTTGTCGTCGTCGCGCTGCACCAGGTCCTCGCCGGTGACGTCGTCCTTGCCCGGCACCTTCGGCGGGTTGTACTTGACGTGGTAGGTGCGGCCCGACGGCAGGTGCGCGCGGCGGCCGCCCATGCGCTCGATGATCGCCTCGTCCGGCACGTCGATCTCGAGCACGACGTCGAGCCTGACGCCGGCGGCCTTCATCGCCTCGGCCTGCGGGATCGTGCGCGGGAAGCCGTCGAACAAGAAGCCGTTCGCGCAGTCCGCCTGCTGCAGCCGCTCCTTCACCAGGCCGACGATGATGTCGTCGCTGACCAGCGTGCCCGCGTCCATCACCTTCTTCGCCGCCAGGCCGAGCGGCGTGCCGGCCTTCACCGCGGCCCGCAGCATGTCGCCGGTGGAGATCTGCGGGATGCCGTACTTCGCGCAGATCTGCGCGGCCTGGGTGCCTTTGCCGGCGCCGGGGGCGCCCAGAAGGATCAATCGCATGGGGTCGGCTCCTCGGACCGCGCGACCGCGGTCGTGTCGTCGTCGTCGTCGGTGGCCGGGCCTGCTGCCGGGTCGAAACGACAGAAAAAGGGTATCACGCGCTCCTTGGCGCCCGGCTTACGCCGCGCCGGCCGCGAACAGCGCGCGCACGCGCGCCAGGTCTTCCGGCGTATCCACGCCGAGGCCCGGCGCGGCGTCGCTGACCAGAACCGCGATGCGGTGGCCGTGCCACAGCGCGCGCAGCTGTTCGAGCGCCTCGGTGCGCTCGACCGGCGCCGCCGGCAGCGCCGGGAAGCGGCGCAGGAACGCGGCGCGATAGGCATACAGGCCGACATGGCGCAGCGCCGGCGGCTCCGGCAGCGCCGGCGCGCCGTCGCGGCGCCACGGCACCGGTGCGCGGCTGAAGTACAGCGCGTGGCCGCGCGCGTCGCACACGACCTTGACCACGTTCGGATCGGCGTACTCGGCCAGGTCCGCGATCGGATGGGCGGCGGTGGCCATCGCGCAATCGGGTTCGCCCGCCAGCAGCACGGCGCAGCGGTCGATCAGCGCCGGGTCGATCAGCGGTTCGTCGCCCTGCACGTTGACCACGACCGCTTCGCCGTCCAGGCCGAGCCGTTCGCAGGCCTCGGCCAGCCGGTCGCTGCCGCTCGCATGGTCGCTGCGGGTCGGCACCGCCTGCACGCCATGTGCCGCGCAGGCCTGCAGGATGCGCGCATCGTCGGCCGCGACGACCACCCGCGTCGCCGCCGACCGGGCGGCGCGGCGCGCGACGCGCACGATCATCGGCAGGCCGGCGATGTCGGCCAGCGGCTTGTCGGGCAGGCGGGTCGACGCGAGGCGCGCCGGAATCAGCACGGTGAAGTCCATCGTCTTGCGGGGGTCGGGCGCCGACCGCGCCGAGGGGTCAACCGGCCGCGTCGGCTGCCGGATCGAGGTTGCGCGCCTCGTTCTCGAGCATGATCGGAATGCCGTCGCGGATCGGGAAGCCGAGCCGGTCGGCCGGGCACTGCAACTCGGTGAGCTGCCCGGCATCGTCGCGATGCGGCTGCAGCGGGCCCTTGCACAGCGGGCACACCAGCAGGTCGAGCAGGCGGTGGTCGATGGTCATCGGCGGGTCACCCGTTGCAGGTTGTCGAGCAGGTTCGCGACGAAGCCGTCGGGCAGGCGGAAGTCTAGCCCGACCACCCACAGCCGCGGCCGCGCGTCGGCGGCCGGCAGCAGCTTGACCGCATCCTTCTCGGTGAGCAGCACGTCGGTCGCCTGCGCCGGCCAGGGCGGGGTGGCGAAGGCGTAGTGGTCGGGCAACGGCAGCGGGTCGAGCGCCAGCCCCGCCGCCTCCAGCATCGCGAAGAACCGCTGCGGCGCGGCCATGCCGGCCGCCGCGACCACCCGGTGCCCGCGCAGTGTCGCCAGCGCCTCGGGCGAGGGCGACACCCCGGACCACCAAGCCTGCAGCCGCACCGCGCCGGCCAGGCGCCGCTCGGCGCAGGGCCCGGCCCACCGCGTCGACGGCTGCGCGGCGTTGTACAGCACGTGCGTGTTCACCGGCAGATGCCGCGGCATCGGCTCGCGCAGCGGGCCGGCCGGCAGCAGCCGGCCGTTGCCGATGCCGCGCTCGTCGAAGACCACCACCTGCACGTCGCGCGCGAGCGCCCGGTGCTGCAGGCCGTCGTCGGCGACGATCAGGTCCACCTCGGGGTGGGCCGCGCACAGCGCGCGTGCGGCGTCGATCCGGCGCGCGCCGACCCAGGTCGGTACCGCGGTGCGGCGCCGGATCAGCAGCGGCTCGTCGCCGACCTCGGCCGGCGTGCTTCGATCGCGGACCGCCCGCGTCGCGGTGTCGCGCCGGCCATGGCCGCGCGAGATCACGCCCGGCCGGTGTCCCGCCGCCTGCAGCGCCTGCACCAGCGCGATCACGGTCGGCGTCTTGCCGGCACCGCCGGCGACCAGATTGCCGACCACGATCACCGGTACCGGTGCGCGCTGCGCGCGGCGCAGGCCGAGCGCGAAGCTCAGCCCGCGCAGCGCGAGCGCGCCGCGATAGAGCCACGCCAGCGGTCACTTCTCCATTCGGAGCAAACAATTTGGAGTCGAACAGCAGGCTCAACAGCCCCGGGTGATCGCCCAGATCAATCGGCGGATTGGCAGGAATTTGTGCCAAACCTCGCATC
>JAFLDG010000219.1 GCA_017302495.1 Burkholderiales bacterium | reverse complement strand
GCGATCCGCAGCGCACCGCGTACGTGTTCCACCCGGGCGGCGAGCGGCTGAGCTGGGCCGAGGTCGGCGAGCGCGTGCGGCGCGCGGCCGCGCGGCTGCAGCGCGCGCACGGCTTCGGCAAGCGCGACCGCCTCTGCCTGCTGACGCTCGGCTGCCCGGAGTACGTCGTCGGCTACCTGGCCGCGGTCGGGCTCGGCGGGATCGCGGTGCCGGTCAACCTCGGCCTGCCGCCCGAAGGGCTGGTCGCGCAGATCGCCAAGGTCGGCGCGAAGGTTCTGGTCGTCGCGCCCGAAGTCTGGGGCGGCCGGCTCGACGCGCTGCGCGCGCAACTGCCGGGCGTCGAGCAGGTGTTCGTCACCGGCGACGGCGAAGCCCCGCCGGGCACGCGCCGCTTCGCCGAGCTGCTGCAGCCCGCGGCCGAGCCGGCCGTGCCGCCGGCGATCGACGAGTGGGACCTGTGCGCGATCTCGTTCACCTCCGGCACCACCGGCGTGCCGAAGGGGACGATGGCGATGCACCTGAACGCGCTCGGCTGCGCGCGCAACATCGCCACCGCAGCCAAGGGGCTGGGCGCCGACGACGTCAACCTGTGCCTGCCGCCGCTGTACCACAACACCGCCGTCTACACCGACTTCATGCCCGCGCTGCTGACCGGCGGCACCTGCGTCGTGATGCGCCAGTTCGAGCCGCTGGCGGCGATCGAGCTGATCGAGCGCGAACGCGTCACCTGGGCGGTGGCCGCGCCGATCATGCTGTGGCTGATGATGAACCATCCGCAGTTCGCGCAGCACGACTGCCGCACGCTGAAGAAGATCCTGTTCGGCGGCCACGCCGCGTCCGAGACCTTCATCCGCCAGCTGCAGCAGTGCTTCGAGCCGGTGGCGATGGTCAACGGCGGCAGCGTGTCGGAGAGCACCGCGCTCGGCTTCGCGCTGCCCACCGAGGACGCGATCCGCAAGATCACCAGCTGCGGGCTGGCCACCCCGATCTGCGAGATCGCGATCTTCGACGACGACGGCCGCCAGGTGACCGAGCCGGGCGTGATCGGCGAGGTCGGCTACCGCGGCCAGCAGACCAACGCCGGCTACTGGGACGAGCCGGGCAAGACCGCCGAGGTCTTCCGCACCGACGGCTTCGTGCTCAGCGGCGACTGGGCGAAGATCGACGCCGACGGTTACCTGTGGCTGCTCGACCGCAAGAAGGACATGGTCGTGCGCGGCGGCCAGAACGTCTACTGCATCGAGGTCGAGAACAAGCTGTTCCTGCATCCGGCGGTGCTGCGCGCGGCGGTCGTCGGCGTGCCCGACCACGTGTTCAGCGAGCGGCTGAAGGCGGTGCTGGTGCTGAAACCCGGCCATGCGCTGACGCCGCAGCAGGTGCGCGAGCACTGCGCGGCGCACCTGGCGCCGTACGAGGTGCCCGAGTACGTGGTCTTCGCGAGCGCGCTGCCGACGAACGCCGCGGGCAAGACGCTGAAGACCGCGCTGCGCGACTTCTGGGGCGACGGGCTGGCCGGTGCGCCGGCGCTGCTCGACGCGTTCGCCGCCTGCCAGCCGCCGGCGCTGCGGGCGCGGCCGGCGCTGCGCCTGGACGAGCGGCTGCTCGGCGTCGACGAGGCCCGGCAGGAGCTGCGCGCCGGCAGCGCGCTCGGCCGCCGGCTCGCGGCGGCGATCGACGCCGGCGGGCTGCTCGCGCTGCTGAAGCCGGACGAGGCGCGCTTCCGCGCCTGAGAGCGCCCCCGGGCCGGCCTTGCCGGCCCCCCCGCGGGGGAATGAGCAAAGCGGCGCAGCCACGTTTGCTCATGAGCCCGTTCCGGGACCGGCCGCGGCCGCGGCGGCCGCCCGGGCTTAAGCTCGGCCTTGTGCCACGATCCGCGCCGCCCGGCCCGCGGCAAGGGGGAAGTCTTGAAGAGCAGTTTCTACCGTCGTGCGAACGCCTTGTTCTTCAGCTATTCCAGCCGGGACGACACGCTCGCGCGCAGCGTCGTCGGCTGGCTGAAGGACTGCGCGCGGCTCGGCGTCTGGTACGACGCGAAGGACCTGGCGGCCGGCCGCACCACCGCGCCGGCGCTGCGCGAATCGGTGGCCACCTGCCGCTCGTACGTGCTGCTGGCCACGCCGAACTCGCTGCGCTCGAACTGGGTGGCGCTCGAGCGCGAGGTCGCCGAGCAGGAGAGCGCCGAGTACAACGGCTTCAAGCTGATCGCGCTGGTCACGCCGGACGTGGTGCCCGACGACATTCCGCCGCCGCTGCAGAGCGTGACCCGGATCCAGCTGCCGCAGCCGGCGCTGGACGGCCGCACCGCGGCCAAGCTGCTGAGCAGCCTGCGGCCCGAGCCGGCCGTGAAGCAGGGCGACGACGACGTCTTCGTCACCCGCAGCTGGAAGGAGACCGAAGCGGCGTCGGGCTTCGCCGATGTCGTGTGCCGGAAGATCGCGGCGCAGGGCTTCCGCCTGATCGGCGACGAGCCGCGCGCCGACGACGACGCACAGCGCCTGCGCGACATCATCTCCAGCTGCGCGACCTACCTCGCGCTGATCCCGCCGCGCGAGCCGGTCGAGCTGCGCTGGCTGCTGAAGGACCTGCAGGTCGCCCAGGCCTGCGCGCTGCCGGTGGTGATCATCGCCGACCCGAAGACCCTGGCGCACGAGGCGCAGGGCCTGCTCGCGACCGACACCGGCGAGGCGGTGCGCTTCGCCGGGGCGCTCGCGGTGATCGCCGCCGACATGTCCGCGCCGACGCCCGACGCGCAGGGCCGCGCCGCGATCGACGAGGCGATCGCGCTCATCGGCGACGCCGGCCGGCGCGGGCCGCAGAACCCGTATTCGGTGTTCTACGCGGCGCCGCCGGGCGCGCTGTCGCCGGCCGAGCGCGGCGACATCGACCGCATCGTCGGCAGCATCACCGGCCGGCGCTGCATCTACCCCGAGGACATCGACGGCGCCGACGCCCACGAGCGCACGGTGCGCGCGATCGCCGGCTCGGTGGTGACCATCGCCGACATCGGCGGCGACGGCGCCGACGGCTGGGTCTATGCCGGCGTGGCCAGCGGTGCCCGGCGCCGCGTCGACATCGTCACCAGCCGGCCCGAGCTGAGCCGGCCGGCGCTGTTCAGCACCTTCCGGCCGCGGCCGTACGCGTCGCATGTCGAGCGCCTCGGCCACGTCCACGCGGCGCTCTACGCGCACCGCCGCTTTTTCCTCGATCGCGAGGTGGGCCGATGGCACTGAGCACCCTCGATGCCGAGCCGCCGGCGCTCGACGGCGCCGCCGCTGCCGGGCCGTTCGCCCGGCCGGCCCCGCGCGGGGATCGGCGCAGCCCGGCGGGGACCGATCTGCGCGCGCTCGCGCCGACCGCGCCCGTGCTCGGCGTGGCCGAGGCGGTGCAGGCGGTGCGCGCGGGCGGCCGGTCGGTGCTCACCTTCGGCGGCTTCGGCGAGCTGGGCTACGACGACGAGGCCCGGGTGCTCGATCGCTGCCGCGCCGAACTCGACCGGCACGACCCGGCACGCACGCTGGTCGCGACCGGCACGCTGGTCACCGAGGGCTTCCGCACCGGCATCGCGATGGTCTATGTGCTGGCCTGGGCGCGCGGCTTTGCGACGGTGGGCATCCACCCGTCGGTCGCGCTGCACCACCCGAAGCGGCACACGATCGCCGCGGGCGTCGACCGGGTCCTGTTCGTCGACGACCCGACCTGGGGCGGCACCGACGAGGCCGGCAGGCCGTCGAACACGCTGCGGGTGCTGCTCGCGGTGTCCGATGCGTTCATCGTCTTCGGCGGTGGCCACCACACCGCGCAGGAGCTGCGCGCGTTCCTGGCGGCGGGCAAGGCGGTGCGCTTCCACGACGCGCCGATGCACCGGGCGACGACCGAGCGCTGGTGCCGCGCCAGCGGCGTGCGCATCGCCGACTACCGCGGCGCGGCCTACCACGTCTGGCGCCGCGCACGCGCCGAGGCCGGGTCGGTGCCCGCCGCCGGCCGCAGGCGGGGGTGAGCCCGTTGCCCGCGCTGGCACTCGCGCCCGCCGCACCGCCGCCGGCCTGGCCGCCGATTCCGCCGGCCTACCGCGCAGCGCTCGACGCCGGCGCGCAGGCCAAATTCGAGCTGTTCGAGCGCTGGATCCCGTTCGACGCCGCCGGCACCCTCGTCGACATCGGCTGCGGCCCCGGCGGCGTCACGGCCCGGCTCGCGGCGGCGCGGCCGGCATGCGCGGTGCTCGGCCTGGACGCCCATCCGGAGATGGTCGCCCAGGCGGCGGCGCGCCACGGCGGGCGGCCGAACCTGCGCTTCGCCGAGGCCGAGGCCGGCGCGGCGCTCGCCGGGCCGCAAAGCCTCTGCCTGCTGTCGTCGGTGCTGCACGAGGTCGCCGCCGCGGCGGGCCTGGCCGCGGTCGAACGCGTGCTGCGCAGCGCCGCGGCGAGCCTGGGGCGCGGCGGGCGGCTGATCGTGCGCGACTTCGTGCGCCCGGCCGACGCGGCGCGGCCGGTGCGGCTGCGGCACGCGCGCCACGACCTGGTGCGCGGGCGCTCGTTCGCCGACTTCGCCGCTGCGGCGCCGTTTCCGGTGCGGCTGGATCACTGCCGGATCGAGCCGGGCGCGATCCGCTGCGACACCGACCTCGAGGGTGCCTACGAGTTCGTGCTGCGCAAGGATTGCGGCGACGCCTGGGCGGCCGAACTCGGTCAGCGCTACGCCTTCTGGAGCGAGGCCGATTGTCGGCGGCTGCTGCGCGAGGCCGGGCTGCGGCTGCTGCACCTCGAAGCGGCCGACGACCGCTGGATCGTGCAGCAGCGCCTGCTCGGGCGCGTCGAGATCTTCGATGCCGGCAGCGGCCGCGCGCTGCCGGTGCCGGCGACGAAGCTGATCGCGGTTGCCGAGAAACCCTGAGCGCCGCGGCGGCGGCGAGAATCGCGCATGCCCGCCGAAGCGCCGGCGCCCGCCGTCGAAACCCCTTACGCCCGCCTCGGCGGCGAGACGGGCGTGCGCGCGCTCGTCGACCGCTTCTACGCGCTGATGGACACGCTGCCCGAGGCGCGGGGCGTGCGGGCGCTGCATCCGCCGCGGCTCGACCGCAGCGCCGAACTGCTGTTCAAGTACCTCAGCGGCTGGCTCGGCGGCCCGCCGCTCTACGTGCGCGAGCATGGCCATCCGCGGCTGCGCGCGCGCCACCTGCCGTTCACGATCGGCCCGGCCGAGCGTGACCAGTGGCTGCGGTGCATGCGCCAGGCGCTGGCCGAGCAGGTGGCCGACCCGGCACTGCGCGCCGCCATCGAGCGCGCGCTCGCCGACCTGGCCGGGCACATGGTCAACCACCCCGGCTGAGCCCGCAGCCGCCCGGGCTCCGGCACGGCGGGTGGTACCCGCGTGCCGGGCGCCGTGCGACGAAGGCCCGTGTCGCCCGCGGCCGCGCTGCCGCGCCGCGGGCCGCGCCCCGGCCCGCTGCGGCGCGTCGGCGCCTTAACCCTCGCCTCACCGGCCGCTAACGCGGCGCTAACCGCGCCGGCCTATCTTTCCCGCCGTGCGCCGGTAGTGCGCGTGCCACCGTCAACTGAAAGGACCCCGCGATGAAGCTCAAGCCCCTGAATGCCGCCCTGGTCACGGCCGGCGTGCTCGCCGTCGGCACGGCCGGCGCCTTCGGTCTGTCGCCGTCGTGGCTGAAGACCAGGGCCGACAGTGCCGCGGCCATGCCTGCCGCCGCCGTGCTGCCGGCGGCGCCGCCCGCGCCGGTGTCGACGATCGCCGCGCAGGGCCAGGTGCCCGACTACCGCGCGATCGTGCGCCAGTTCGGCCCGGCGGTGGTCGGCATCACCGTCGCCGGCACGCACAAGGCCGACGCCGACGAGGCGCCCGCGCCCGGCCGGCGCGGCCTGCCACCGGGGATGGAGGACGACCCGTTCTTCCAGTTCTTCAAGGGGATCCCCGGTTACGGCCAGCAGATGCCGCGCGGCGGCGCGCCGCAGCAGCCGTTCCGCGGCCAGGGCTCCGGCTTCATCGTCGGCGCCGACGGCCTGATCCTGACCAACGCCCATGTCGTGCGCGACGCGAAGGAGGTGACGGTCAAGCTCTCCGACCGGCGCGAGTTCGCGGCCAAGGTGCTGGGCACCGACCCGGTGACCGACGTCGCCGTCCTGCGCATCGACGCCAAGGGCCTGCCCACCGTGCGCCTGGGCGATGCGAAGGCGCTCGAGGTCGGCGAGCCGGTGCTCGCGATCGGCGCACCCTTCGGCTTCGAGCAGAGCGCGACGCAAGGCATCGTCAGCGCGAAGGGCCGCTCGCTGCCCGGCGACGCGGTGGTGCCGTTCATCCAGACCGACGTCGCGGTCAACCCCGGCAACTCCGGCGGCCCGCTGTTCAACGGGCGCGGCGAAGTGGTCGGCATCAACGCCCAGATCTACTCGCACACCGGCGGCTACCAGGGCCTGAGCTTCGCGATCCCGATCGACGTCGCGCTGAAGATCCGCGACCAGATCGTCGCCACCGGCAAGGCCGAACACGGCCGCCTCGGCGTGACGGTGCAGGACCTGAACCAGGACCTGGCCGAGTCCTTCGGCCTGAAGCGGCCCGACGGCGCGCTGGTGTCGCAGGTGGCGCCGGGCAGCGCCGCCGCGGCGGCCGGCCTGAAGCCGGGCGACGTGATCCTGCAGGTCAACGGCCAGCCGGTCGAGCGCTCGGGCAGCCTGTCGAGCATCGTCGGCATGTCGGCGCCGGGCGAAAAGGTGGCACTGAAGGTCTGGCGCGAGCAGCGCGAGGTCGAGATCGGCGCCAAGCTCGGCAGCGCGAGGGGCGACGACGAGACCCGCGCCGACGCCGGCGACGCGGCGGCGATGCAGGGCGCAAAGCTCGGCCTCGGCCTGCGTCCGCTGCAGCCGCAGGAGCAGCGCGCGGCCGGCGTCGAATCGGGCC
>JAFLDG010000218.1 GCA_017302495.1 Burkholderiales bacterium | reverse complement strand
GGGCGGACACGACGGCGCCGCCGCCGGGCGCCCGCGCCTGAGCCGGGGCGCGGCCTTTGCCGCGGCGACGCGCGGGCCGCGGCAAAGCGCGGGGCGTGAGGACGAGCCGGTGCCCGGCCGCGCCGCGTGCGCGCTTGCGCGCACGCGGGCGTTGTGCCTTCAGCCGCGGCGGCGCGGTCGCCGCCCGGTGCCGCCGCGCGCCTTCGGTTCGTGCCGGCGCAGCCAGGCCAGCACCTCGTCGAACCACAGCTTCGAGTTGCGCGGCTTGAGCACCCAGTGGTTCTCGTCCGGGAACCAGAGCAGCCGCGCGTCGATGCCGCGCGCCTTCAGCGTGTTGTAGTAGGCCAGGCCCTGCTGGTCGGGCACGCGGTAGTCGAGCGCGCCGTGGATCACCAGCGTCGGCGTGGCCATCGCCGCGACGCCGCGCAGCGCGCTCTGCGCCTCGAGCAACGCCGGGTTGTCCCAGTACCAGGCGCCGAACTCGCGCGCATGCCAGGTGTACGCGTCGTCGGCGAACATCGCGCGCCAGTCGAAGCAGCCGGCGTGGCAGACATACGAGCGGTAGCGCCCCGGCGTCGCGTGCCCGTTCATCCAGGCCACCAGGTAGCCGCCGTAGCTGCCGCCGGCGGCGTGCACGCGCTGCGGATCGACCCAGGGTTCGCGCAGCAGCGCCTCGGTCGCGGCTTCGAGGTCCAGCAGCTCGAGCTGCCCCCAGCGGTGGGTGATGCTGTCGAGGAAGGCCGTGCCGAAGCTCGACGAGCCGTGGTAGTTGACGCTGCACACGACGTTGCCGGCGCCGGCGAAGACGGCCGTGTTCCAGCGTTCGTGCCACTGGTCGCCGGCGGCGGTGTGCGGGCCGCCGTGGATCACCTGCAGCAGCGGCCAGCGCCGCGCCGGATCGAAGCCGGGCGGGTAGTGCAGCCACAGCTGGACCCGGTCGCCGAGCGCGCCGGCGATCCAGCGCTCCTCGGTCCGGCCGAGGTCGTGGCGCGCGAGCAGCCGGTCGTTGAAGGACTCGAGCCGGCGCGGCGGCCGGCCCGGCAGGTGCGCGTGCAGCCGCGCCGGGTGCGCCGCGCTGTCGGCGAGCGTGACCAGCGTGCCGGCGCGCTTGGCGAAGGCCTGCACGTGGCCGCCGGCGACCAGCGCCTCGGCGCGGCGGTCGGGCAGGTCGAAGCGCCAGAGGTGGCGCCGGCCCTGCTGCTCGGCGGTGAGGAGCAGCGCCTGGCCGTCGTCCTCCCAGTGCAGCGGCGGCTGCACCTCGTGGTCCCATTCGGCGCTCTCGACCGCCCAGCGGCCGCTCGCGCGCTCCCAGACCGCGAGCTGCAGCGGCATCGTGTGCTTGCGGCCCTGGTGGCTGGCGACGAAGGCGATCCGGTCGCCGTCGGGGGCGTAGCGCGGTGCGCTGCAGTGCCAGGCGGGGTCGCGCACCAGGTCGCGGCTGCGGCCGGTGAGCAGGTCGAACTCGGCGATCGCGAAGCAGTTGCCGGCGCGCTTCTGCGCCGCCGGGTCGTAGGCGAAGGCGATGCGGCGGCCGTCGGGCGCGATGTCGAAACCGTCGCGCCCCGGCTCGGCCCGATCCAGTTCGTAGGGGGTGCCTTCGAACAGGTCGCGCACGCGGCCGGTGCCCACGTCCAGCACCAGCAGGTGCGGCACGCGGCCCATCGGCAGGGCATGGTCCCAGTGGCGGTACTGCGCTTCGCTGGTGAGGTAGCCGCTTTCCTTGCGCTGCGCGAAGGCGCGCTGCCGCCGCGCCTGCGCGGCGGTGCCCCGCAACTCGGGCCAGACCCAGCTCACGAGCGCGATCCGGCGGCCGTCGGGGAACCACGCGAAGTCCTCGACGCCGGTGGCCACCGTCGCGGCGCGGCGGGCCTCGCCGCCGTCGGGCGCGATCAGGTACAGCTGCGGTGTCGCGTCCTTGCGGCCCTGCTGCTTGCGCCGGGCGACGAAGGCGACCAGGTCGCCGCGCGGCGACCACTGCGGCCGGGCGTCGCGGCGGCCGCAGCGCGTCAGCTCGCGCGGCTTCGCGCCGCGCACCGGCAGCAGCCAGAGCGTGCTGCGCAGCTTGTTGTCTTCGAGCGACGGGCGCGTCAGCGCGCAGACCGCGGCCGAGCCGTCCGGCGCCAGGCTCGGCGGGCCGAGCCGATCGACCTGCCACAGCGCCTCGATCGTCAGCGGCTTCGGCCTGGGCATGGGGACGGGGCGCCCGGGCTCAGCGCGGCCGGTCGAGCTGGAACTGCAGGTGCACCTTCACCGTCGGCCATTCGGCGGCGGTGATGCTGTAGACCGCGGTGTCGCGCAGCGTGCCGTTCGGGCTGAGCTGGTGGCAGCGCAGGATGCCGTCGAGCTGCGCGCCCAGGCGCTCGATCGCGCGCCGGCTCTGGGTGTTGAGCCGGTGGGTGCGGAACTCCACCGCGATGCATTGGAGCGTCTCGAACGCGTGCGCCAGCAGCATCCGCTTGCACTCGGTGTTCAGCGGCGTGCGCTGGACGCGCCGGGCGTACCAGGTCGAGCCGATCTCGACCCGGCGGTTAGCGCCGTCGACGTTCATGTAGGTCGTCATGCCGGCGACGCGGCCGTCGGCATCGAGCACCGTGAACGGCAGCATCGAGTCCCGGTCGAGCAGGCCGAGCCGGCGCTCGATCTCGGCGGCCATGCCCTCGGGCGGCGGCACGAGCGTGTACCAGAGCTTCCACAACTCGCCGTCGCGGGCCGCGTCCTGCAGCCCGGGCAGGTGCTCCGGCGCCAGCGGCACGAGGCTGGCGTGGCGGCCGGTGAGGACGATCGGGGTCAGGAAGGGCATGCGGGGGGCCGCAAGATCGGCGCGCCGGTTGTGGCTGCGGCCCGGCGCTGCGCGCCTTGACTTCGCTGCGCGAAGTCAGCCTTCGCCGCAACCGATGAGCGCTGCGCGGTTGGGGAGTTGTGGCTGCGGCCCCGGCGCTGCGCGCCTTGACTTCGCTGCGCGAAGTCAGCCTTCGCCGCAACCGATGAGCGCTGCGCGCTCATCGGTTGTGCCGTTGCATGAAGACCAGCTTCTCGAACAGCGTCACGTCCTGCTCGTTCTTCAGCAGCGCGCCCACCAGCGGCGGCACGCTGACCTTCTCGTCCTTGCTCTGCAGCACGTCGAGCGGGATGTCCTCGGCGACGAGCAGCTTCAGCCAGTCGAGCAGCTCGGACGTGCTCGGCTTCTTCTTCAGTCCGGGCAGGTTGCGCACGTCGTAGAAGGTCTTCAGCGCCGCGGCCAGCAGCTCCTTCTTCAGGCCGGGGAAGTGGACGTCGACGATCGCCTTCATCGTCTCGGCGTCCGGGAACTTGATGTAGTGGAAGAAGCAGCGGCGCAGGAACGCGTCGGGCAGTTCCTTCTCGTTGTTGGAGGTGATGAACACCACCGGCCGGTGCCGGGCCTTGATCAGCTCGCGCGTCTCGTAGACGTAGAACTCCATCCGGTCGAGCTCGCGCAGCAGGTCGTTCGGGAACTCGATGTCGGCCTTGTCGATCTCGTCGATCAGCAGTGCCACCGGCTGCTCCGACGTGAAGGCCTGCCACAGCGTGCCGCGCACGATGTAGTGGTGGATGTCCTTGACCTTCTCGTCGCCGAGCTGGCTGTCGCGCAGCCGGCTCACCGCGTCGTACTCGTACAGCCCCTGCTGCGCCTTGGTCGTGCTCTTGATGTGCCACTGCAGCAGCGGCATGCCCATCGCGGCCGCGGCCTCCTCGGCGAGCATGGTCTTGCCGGTGCCCGGCTCGCCCTTGACCAGCAGCGGCCGCTTCAGCGTGACCGCCGCGTTCACCGCGAGCATCAGGTCCTGCGTGGCGATGTAGGTGTCGGTGCCGGTGAACTTCGGGGGGGCTTGCATCGGTGTCTTCGGCAGGGCGGCGCGCACGCGCGGGCGCCACGGGCTGCGGCTCGGGAGAGGATCGAATCAGTATAAGCGGCCCCTATAATCGCGGCCGCTTCGCCGGCGCGCCGTCGCCTGCGCGACCTGCCTCCCTCCGCCATCCACCGTGCCGCCCCCGATGAGAATCGCGACCGCTCTGCTGCTGGCCCTGTGCGGCCTCGTTCCGCTCGCCCAGGCCCAGGAGGTCAAGGGCAACGCGGCCAACGGCGCCAGGATCAACGACACCTGCATCGGCTGCCACGGCATCCCGGGTTACCAGGCGAGCTTCCCCGAGGTGCACCGCGTGCCCGCGATCGCCGGGCAGAACCCGCAGTACATCGCGGCCGCGCTCAATGCCTACCGCAAGGGCGAACGCAAGCAGGGCTCGATGCGCGCGATCGCCGGTTCGCTGGGCGACCAGGACATCGCCGACCTCGCCGCGTTCTACGCCACGCAGTACCAGCCGCAGGCCGGCGGCGATGCGGCGCTGCCGCCGCCTCCGCCGGCGGTGGCCGAGCTGCTGAACAAGGGCGCCTGTGCCTCGTGCCACGGCGCGAACTACAGCAAGCCGATCGACGCCAGCTATCCGAAGATCGCCGGCCAGTACGCCGACTACCTGTACGTCGCGCTGAAGGCCTACAAGACCGAAGGCAACGCGGTGGTCGGGCGCAGCAACCCGATCATGGCGGCGCAGGTGAAGCAGTTCAGCAACAAGGAGCTGCGCCTGATCGCCGACTACCTCGGTTCGCTGACGCCCGAAGTCGCGACCGTCGCGCAGTCGCCGTTCCGCTGACGCGGGGCCGCGCTTCCGGTCCGGCGCGCCGCGCCGGTCCCGGCCGCTGACCCGCACGCCCGATGAATCCGCCGAACGCCGCCTTCACGCTGCGGGCGGCCGAGCCGCGCGACGTGCCGGCGATGATCGCGATGATCCACGAGCTCGCCGAGTTCGAGCGGCTGTCGCACCTGGTCGTGATCCATGCCGATGATCTGCACGGCCATCTGTTCGGGCCGAAGCCGGTGGTCGAGGCGGTCGTCGCCGAGGCCGGGGCCGACCTCGCCGGGCATGCGCTGTTCTTCACCAACTACTCGACCTTCCTCGGCCGGCCGGGGCTGTGGCTCGAGGACCTGTACGTGCGCCCGGCGCACCGCGGCCGCGGCCTCGGCGAAGCGCTGCTGCAGCACCTGGGCGCGCTCGCGAACGCGCGCGGCTACGGCCGCTTCGAGTGGAGCGTGCTCGACTGGAACGAGCACGCGATCGGCTTCTACCAGCGCATGGGCGCGACCGTGCTGCCCGACTGGCGCATCTGCCGCGTCACCGGCGATGCGCTGCGGCGCTTCGGGCCGCCGTGAGCGCGGCGCGCGAACGCCCGCCGGCGTGGCGCCGGGGGCGCGGCCGATGAGCCGGCGCGAGCGCCATGTCAGCGAGACGCCGGCGACCGCCTGGCTGCGCGGCCGCGGCGTGCCCTTCACCGAACATCCGTACGACTACGTCGACCGCGGCGGCACGGCCGAGTCGGCGCGCCAGCTCGGGCTGCCCGAACACGCGGTCATCAAGACGCTGGTGATGCAGGACGAGCGCGCGCAGCCGCTGCTCGTGCTGATGCACGGTGACCGGCAGGTAAGCACGAAGAACCTGGCGCGCGCGATCGGCGCGAAGGCGGTCCAGCCCTGCACGCCGGAGGCGGCGCAGCGCGCCACCGGCTACCCCGTCGGCGGCACGTCGCCGTTCGGCACGCGCAAGGCGCTGCCGGTGTGGGTCGAGCGCAGCGTGCTCGCGCTGCCGCGGATCTGGATCAACGGCGGCCGGCGCGGCTTCCTCGTCGGCATCGAGCCGGCGGTGCTCGGCGCGGTGCTCGGCGCGCAGCCGGTCGACTGCGCGCTCGAGGCATAGACTCGCGCCGATGACCTGGTTCGCCGTCGCCGCCGCCGTGCTCGCCGCCTACCTGGTGGGCTCGTTGTCCTTCGCCGTGATCGTCAGCCGCGGCTTCGGCCTGGCCGACCCGCGCAGCTACGGCTCCGGCAACCCGGGTGCGACGAACGTGCTGCGCTCGGGCCACCGCGGGGCCGCGGTGCTGACGCTGGGGCTCGACGCGCTGAAGGGCTACCTGCCGGTGCTCGCGGTGCTGCTGCTCGGCCCGCGTGTCGGCCTCGGCGAGGGCACCGCGGCGCTGGCCGGGCTCGCCGCCTTCGTCGGCCACCTGTGGCCGGTGTTCTTCCGCTTCCAGGGCGGCAAGGGCGTCGCCACGGCCGCCGGCGCGCTGCTCGCGCTCAACCCCTGGCTCGGCGCGGCGACGCTGCTGACCTGGATCATCATCGCCGCATTCTTCCGCTACTCGTCGCTGGCGTCGATCGTGGCCGCGCTGTTCGCGCCGTTCTACGAACTGCTGATCTGGGGCGTGACGCCGGCCCTGCCGGCGATCGCGGCGATGAGCCTGCTGCTGGTCTGGCGCCACGAGGGCAACCTGCGCAAGCTCTTCGCCGGCACCGAGTCGCGCCTCGGTGCGAAGGCGCAGCCGACCGGCGGCCCGGCCGTCAAGCACCCGCCGAACCGGCACCCGACGCGGCCGCACGCCCAGTCGCACAAGCACAGGAAAGGACACTGATCATGGTGCAGCGCTTCGATGTCGGCGCCCGGTTGTCGGAGATGGCCGTGCACAACGGCGTCGCCTACCTCGCCGGGCAGGTGGCGGCCGACGGCACGCAGGACATCCGCGGCCAGACGCGCCAGGTGCTGGCCGCGATCGACGCGCTGCTCGCGCGCGCCGGGAGCGACAAGAGCCGGCTGCTGATGTGCCAGATCTTCCTCGCCGACCTGGCCGACTTCGCGGCGATGAACGAGGTCTGGGAGGCCTGGCTGCCGGCCGGCGCCGCGCCGCCGCGCGCGACCGTGCGCGCGCAGCTCGCCAAGCCGGAATGGAAGGTCGAGATGGTGGTCACGGCCGCGGTCGCGTGAACGAACGGCGGCGCGCGCTGCTCGGCCTGGCCGCGCTGGTGCTCGGCGTCGGCGCCGCCCAGCGGTGGTGGGCCGGCCGCGGCCAGGACTCGCTCGGCGCGGCGCTGGCCGCGCGCGCCGCGCCCGGCGACATCCGCCTGCTGTC
>JAFLDG010000217.1 GCA_017302495.1 Burkholderiales bacterium | reverse complement strand
CCCTGCGCCCGCCGCGCACCGGCCCGCAGCGGGCTCGTGCGCGGCGGGCTCAGCCCCAGCGCGCCGGCTGCCCGGTCGACGACAGCACTGCCCGCCACAGCTCGCCTTCGAGGTCGAGCCGCTTGCTGCCGCCGGTGATCTGCTCGACCGGCACGTGCACGAACTGGCCGTTCAGGTAGCTGACGACCAGCCCGGTCTTGCCGGCCATCGCCGCGTGCACCGCGTGCCGCGCCAGGCGGTCGCACAGCAGCGCGTCCTCGGTATCGGCCGGGCAGCCGCGGATCTGGTAGCTCGGGTCGAAGTAGCGCAGCGTCATCTCGATGCCGCGCGCCTGGAAGTGCGCGTTCAGCCGGTCCTTCAGGTGCAGGCCGATGTCCTGCAGCTTCAGGTTGCCGCTGGCGTCGCGCTCGCCGCCCGCGCCGAGCAGGTCCTGGCCCGCGCCTTCGGCCGCGACGATCACCGCATGGTCCGTGATCCGCAGCCGTTGCTCGAGTGCGGCGAGCAGGCCGGCCTCGCCGTCGAGCACGAGCGGTACCTCGGGCACGAGGCAGAAGTTGACGTCCTGGCTCGCGACCGTGGCCGCGGCGGCGATGAAGCCGGCGTGCCGCCCCATCAGCTTGACCACCGCCACGCCGTTGTGCACGCAGCGCGCCTCGGTGTGCGCGCTGGCGATCACGCGCACCGCCTCCGACACCGCGGTGCCGAAGCCGAAGGTGCGCGAGACGAAGCGCACGTCGTTGTCGATCGTCTTCGGGATGCCGACCACCGCCAGCGCATAGCCGCGGGCGCGCGCTTCGTCGAACAGCGCCTGGCCGCCGCGCTGCGTGCCGTCGCCGCCGACGGTGAACAGGATGTCGATGCGTTGCGCGACCAGGAAGTCGACCGCGGTGCCGATGTCCACCGGCCCGCGCGAGGTGCCGAGCAGCGTGCCGCCGTCGCGGTGGATGTCCTCGACCAGCGCTTCCGTCAGCTCGACCGGCGGCCGGCCGCGAGCCGGGTCGAGCCCGCGGTAGCCGCCGCGGATGCCGAGCACCGACGGCACGCGGTAGCTGCGCCGCAGCTCGCGCGTGACCGAGCGGATCACGTTGTTCAGCCCCGGGCACAGCCCGCCGCAAGTGACGACCGCGGCGCGCGTGCGCACCGGGTCGAAGAAGAGGCGCCGGCGCGGGCCGGCCTTCTCGAACAGCACCAGGTCCGCCGGCGGGCTGCCGCCGGGCCATTGCAGGTCGGCCGGCACGAGCAGCTCGTCCGGCACGGCGTAGGGCAGCGGCGAAGCGTGCGCGGCTTCGCCGAGTCCAGAGGGGCGCAGGATCTTCATGGGGCGCGGTCAGGGGAGGACGGCCGCCAGCATAGGGCACCCACGCCGGCCGCCGCGGCGACGGCCGACCCCGGCGCGGCCGCCGCCGTCCCGGCCGCCGGGGCGCGCGAGGGCGGGCAAGCCGTCGGGTCGACTTCGGGCGGGTCCGCATCGCGGACCCGTCGGCGCTGGTGCACACTGCGCGCCCGACGCGGCGCAACCGCGCACGCCCTGCACCCCGCAACGAAAGGACCCGCCATGCTCGGCCAGATGCAATCCCACCCGCTGCTGATCTCGAACCTGCTCGTGCACGCCGAGCGCCACCACGCCGAGCAGCAGATCGTCTCGCGCCGGGTCGAGGGCGACATCCACCGCTACACCTACAAGGACCTCGCGGCGCGCGCGCGCAAGGTCGCCAAGGCGCTGGCGGCGCTGGGCGTGACGCCCGGGCAGACGGTGGGCACGCTCGCCTGGAACGGCTACCGGCACATGGAGCTGTACTACGGCGTGTCCGGCTCGGGCGCGGTGCTGCACACGCTGAACCCGCGGCTGCACCCGGACCAGGTGGTCTACATCGCCGACCACGCCGAGGACCAGGTGCTGTGCTTCGACGCGACCTTCCTGCCGCTGGTCGAGGCGGTGGCCGGGCGCGTGAAGACGATCAAGCATTTCGTGCTGATGACCGACCGCGCGCACATGCCGGCCGCGAGCAAGGTGCCGAACCTGCTGTGCTACGAGGAGCTGGTCGAGGCCCAGGACGACCGCTACGCCTGGCCGCAGTTCGACGAGAACAGCGCCAGCTCGCTGTGCTACACGAGCGGCACCACCGGCAACCCGAAGGGCGTGCTCTACAGCCACCGCTCGACGATCCTGCATGCCTACGCCGGCGCGCTGCCCGATGCGCTGAACGCGTCGGCGCGCGACGTGATCCTGCCCGTGGTGCCGATGTTCCACGTCAATGCCTGGGGCCTGCCGTACGCGGCCTGCATGGTCGGCGCGAAGATGGTCTACCCCGGCGCGGCGCTCGACGGCAAGAGCCTGTACGAGCTGTTCGAGTCCGAGAAGGTCACGATGTCGGCCGGCGTGCCCACCGTGTGGCAGGGCCTGCTCGCCTACACCGAGGCCAACAACCTGAAGTTCAGCACGATGAACCGCACCGTCATCGGCGGTTCCGCCTGCCCGCCGGCGATGATGGCGCTGTTCCAGCAGAAGTACGGCGTGCAGGTGCTGCACGCCTGGGGCATGACCGAGATGAGCCCGCTCGGCACGGTGTGCACGCTCAAGCCCAAGCACCTGGCGATGGGCGCCGACGAGCGCATGGCGGTGCAGGCCAAGCAGGGCCGCGCGGTGTTCGGCGTCGACCTGAAGATCGTCGACGGCGACGGCAACGAACTGCCGATGGACGGCAAGGCCAGCGGCGAGCTGCTGGTCAAGGGGCCGTGGATCGTCTCGACCTACTTCAAGGGCGAAGGCGGTGACCCGCTGGTCGGCGGCTGGTTCCCGACCGGCGACGTGAGCACGA
Organism: Burkholderiales bacterium; assembly: GCA_017302495.1. Taxonomy (GTDB): domain Bacteria; phylum Pseudomonadota; class Gammaproteobacteria; order Burkholderiales; family Burkholderiaceae_C; genus Rubrivivax. Next base: position 4,172 of record JAFLDG010000217.1, on the reverse strand, counting down.
TCGACGCCGACGGCTACATGCAGATCACCGACCGCGCGAAGGACGTGATCAAGTCCGGCGGCGAGTGGATCGGCTCGATCGACCTGGAGAACATCGCGATGGCGCACCCGGCGGTGGCGATGGCGGCGTGCATCGCCGCGAAGCACCCGAAGTGGGACGAGCGGCCGCTGCTGGTGGTGATGAAGAAGCCGGGCGCCGAGGTCACGCGCGACGAGCTGATCGCCTTCTTCGAGGGCAAGATCGCGAAGTGGTGGACGCCGGACGATGTGGTCTTCGTCGACGCGATCCCGCTCGGGGCCACCGGCAAGATGCAGAAGAACAAGCTGCGCGAGCAGTTCAAGGACTACAAGCTGCCGACGGCCTGAGCGGGGAGTCGGACCCGAGTCGCGCGGGGCGATGGTTCTGGTAGATTGGCCGGATCGATCGCCCCGCCGGAAGGTTTGCCATGGGCACCCCGCTGCCGAAGCCGACGCTCGACGACTACCTGCGCTGGGAGAACGAGCAGCCCGAGCGGCATGAGTACGTGCGCGGCGAGATCTTCGCGATGGTCGGCGCGCGGCGGGTGCACGGGGTGGTGGTGACCAATCTGTCGGCCGCGCTGAGATCAGCGCTGCGAGGCAGCCCTTGCCGGGTGTTCAGCGAAGGCATGAAGGTCCAGGCCGCCGACGACACGATTCTCTATCCCGACCTGTTCGTCACCTGCGACCCGGCCGATCTGCGCACCGACATGATCTTCCGCGCGCCGAAGCTGGTGATCGAAGTGCTGTCGCCGACGACCCAGGCCTACGACCGCAGCCTGAAGTTCGCGCTGTACCGGCGGCTGGCGAGCCTGCAGGAGTACGCGCTGGTCGACCCCGACACGCGCCGGATCGAGGTCTTCCGCAAGGGCGGCGACGGCCTGTGGGTGCTGCACGACATGAGCGACGGCGATGCGCTGGCGCTCGCCAACATCGGCTGCGAGGTGCCGCTGGCCGAGGTATTCGACGGCGTCGACCCCGGCGCGGCAGCCGTCACGGCTGAACCCGCCGCGCGCTGACCGCCAGCGCGCCGCCGGCGGTGCGCAGCTCGAGCCAGTCGCCCTCCAGGCGCTGCGTCGCCGCGGTCTGCAGCGCGGCGAGGAAGGCGGCCTCCTGCGCCATCACGCCTTCGGGTTCGGCGCAAGCCTTGCGTGTCGCGGCCGGCGGACCGACGCGGATCGCCGAGCCGTCTGCGGTGTAGCTGGCGCCATAGGTGTTGCAGCCGGCCGAGCCGCTGAGCCGGCCGTCCGCGCCGAACACCATCGTCAGCCGGGTGCCGGCGATCACGCCGACCACCGCCTGGCGGCCGTTGTTGACGCTGCTCACCTGCCACGAGCTGCCGGCGATGCGGTTCGGCTGCTCCTGCAGCCGCGCCAGCGGCTGGCCGGCGGCGTCGAGCAGCGTCAGCGTGTCGGACTCGGTCCGGTAGGCCGCGGTCTCGACCAGCACCGCGCCGAAGCGCGTGGCCACGGCTTCGGCGAGCGGCGGGCAGGCCATCAGCGTCGCCGCCTGCTTCGCGCCGAAGCGCAGCTGGCCGGGCGTGCGGGTATAGCCGGTCGTGTAGCGGTTGCAGCCGTCGGTGCCGGCCGCGCGGCCGCCCTCGAAGCGCAACGTGGCCAGCGGCTGCGCCGGCAGCTCGAAGCCCGGCACCCAGGCCAGGGTCCAGGCGCTGCCCTCCAGGTCGCGCGGCGGGCCGGCCGGTGCAGCCGCCGCCTGCGGGCCGGCCTGCTGCAGAACCGGTAGCGCACCCGGGTTCTGCGGCGGCGAAGGTGGCGGCGAACTGCAGGCGGTGATGAACAGGGCCGTCGCGGCAAGCAGGGCGAGTCGGATCATGATGGGGATGAGGCGTTCGGCCGTGGTCGGCGAGCGCGGCGTCGCGCAGCGGCCGATGGGCGAGGCTCATGCCAAGGGCCGGCGACGGCGGGCGCCGAAGTGTAGGGCCACGACCGGCCCGCCCCGGTGCTCCGGCAACGCGCAGGCCGGATCGCAGCCGATCGTCGGGAGCTTCGTCAGCGCCGCGTCCGAGTGCGGCGCGGGTCAGGCCCGCGGCGCGAGCCCGTCGGCGAGCGACAGCCGGTAGGCGCGCCAGCCGGGCACCAGACTCGCGCCGAAGCCGGCGGCGAGCACCGCGCCGAGCAGCGCCCACTGCGCCGCGTCGGGCGGGCCGAGGCTCAGGCCGAGGCCGAAGCGGGCCTGCACGACCGGCGCCGCCACGGCGATCGCCACGCCGGTGAGCAGCACCCCGAGCACGACGCCGGCCAGCGTGACCAGCGCGCCTTCCGCCGCGAGCATCGCCAGCACGTGGCGCGGCGCCGCGCCCACCGCGCGCAGCACCGCCAGCTCGCGCCGGCGCTCGTTCAGCCCGGCCAGCACCACCGCCACCAGCCCGGCCAGGCTGACCACGCCGACCATCGCCGACACCGCGAGCAGCGCGCGTTCGCCGGCACCGACCACCTGCCACAGCTCGTCGAGCGCAACACCTGGCAGCACCGCCAGCAACGGCTCGGCCTCGAACTCGGCCACCGCGCGCTGCACCGCGAACACCGCGGCCCGGTTCTTCAGCCCGACCAGCGCGGCCGTGACCTGCTGCGGCCTCAGGTCGGCCGCGCGTGCCTGCTCGGCGCTGACCCGCGCGCCGGGCAGCGGCACGCCGGCGGTCCAGTCGAGATGGATCGCCTCCATCGACTGAAGGTTGATGTGCAGCGTGCGGTCCACCGGCGTGCCGGTGCGCTGCAGGATGCCGACCACGGCGAAGGGCTTGTCGGCATGCTCGCTGCCCGGCATCTCGCCGCTGCCGTGGCTCAGCGTGAGCCGGTCCCCGAGCCGGTAGCCCAGGGTGTCGGCGACATCGGCGCCGAGCACCACCTCGTACAGCCCGTCGAGCCCCGCGCCGAAGGGCCGGCCCTGGGCGAAGGTCAGCGGCTGGCGGTCGCCGTGGCGGTAGTGCTCGAAGTAGTCGGGCGTCGTCGCCAGCACCGCGAAGCCGCGGTGCGAATCGCCGAGCGACAACGGCACCATCCAGGCCACCGCGCGGTGGCGCGCGATCTGTTCGAGGCTCTCGAGGCGCACGTTGTTCGTCGCGCCGCCGACGCGGAACACCGCGTACAGCAGCAGCTGCAGCGGCCCGGTGCGCGCGCCGACGATCAGGTCGGTGCCGCTCACCGCCTGCGCGAAGTTCTGCCGCACGTCGGCGCGCACCCGCTCCACGCCCAGCAGCAGCAGCGTCGCGAGCGCGATCGACAGCGCCACCAGCGCGAGCGTGCCGCGCCGGTGCCAGGCGCTGGCCAGCGCGATGCGCAGGATCGCGGTCATCGCCTCACCCGTCCACGCGCTCGGCGCGGTTGATCGCCGGCAGCGACAGCTGCTCGTCGAAGTGCGGCGCGAGCCGCTCGTCGTGGCTGACGAAGACCAGCGTGCTGCCGGCGGCACGGCACTCGCGCAGCAGCAGTTCGACGAAGGCGTCGCGCCGCGCGGCGTCGAGCGCCGAAGTCGGTTCGTCGGCGATCACCAGTTCCGGCGTGCCGATCAGCGCCCGCGCCGCGGCCACGCGCTGCTGCTGGCCCACCGACAGCTGCGCCGCCGGCCGCGGCCACAGCGCTTCGCCCAGGCCGACCTCGTGCAGCAGCGCCCGGGCGGCCGCGGCGGCGCCGCCGCTGCGCTGCCGCGCGCGCTCGCGGCGCCGGCGCGAGAAGCGGCAGGGCAGCCGCACGTTGTCGAGCACGCTCAGGTAGGGCAGCAGGTTGAACTGCTGGAACAGGTAGCCGACGTGGTCGGCGCGGAAGCCGTCGCGCCGCGCGCCGGACAGCGCGGCCCAGTCGGTGCCGAGCAGGCGCACGCTGCCGGCGGCGGGCAGCAGCACGCCGGCCATCAGGCCGAGCAGCGTGCTCTTGCCGCTGCCGCTCGGCCCGTGCAGGAACAGCGTGCGGCCGCGGCCGACCTGCAGCGCATCGATCCGCAGGCAGTCGGCGGCGGCCCCGGGCCAGCGGAAGCGCAGGTCGCGGGCGTCGATCATCGGCCGCACCCCGCCGCCGGTCGGGCCCGGCAGGCAGTTTGAATGCAGAATTCTCGAAGGTGCGGATAAGAAACGCTATCATCGTCACTCGCTTGACTCATTGCGAAGCAATTTCATAGTCAAGCACAGCTTGTTTGTATGAC
>JAFLDG010000216.1 GCA_017302495.1 Burkholderiales bacterium | reverse complement strand
TGCGCGCGCCGTGACTGGCCAGCCGCTGGCGCTGCTGCGGCCGTCGTCCTGAGCCCGCCGGCCGGCCCGCGCCGCGCCGGCCCCTTGCGACCTCAGCCGCCCGCCGGAGGGACCTCGGCGGGCGTCAGCAGGAAGTGGCCCCGCGCCACGGCGATCGGCTGCCTCGGGCCCGTCTGCCAGCAGCGCACCTGCACCAGCGCCACGCGCGAACCCACGCGCACCACCTCGCACGCGGCGTAGCTTTCCACCGGCCGGCCCGAGCGCAGGTAGTCGATCGAGAAGTCGATGCTCTTCGGGAACTTGGCGCCGCGCAGCGTGCGGATCAGGTGCAGCGTGGCCGCGGTCTCGGCGAAGCCGGCGATGACGCCGCCGTGCAGCGCCGGCAGCCGCGGATTGCCGATCAGCTTGTCCTGGAACGGCAGGCGGAACAGCGCATCGGCCGCGTCGCTCGCGGCGCGGATGCCGAGATAGTCGACGTACGGGATCGTCGTGCCGGGCAGCACCGGCTCACTGCCCGCCGGTGGAGCCCAGCTGCCGTCTTCGGCGGATGGGGCCGCCGCCGGGGCGCCACCGACTTCCGCGCCGCCGTCGGCGCCCGGGCGGCGGCCGCCCGCGGTGGACAGCATGAACGACGCCTGCGCCGCCGCGATCGGTTCGTCCTGCCGCTCCTGCCACACGTCGGCGCGGACGAAGGCGACATTGCGCGTCAGCCGGTAGCAGTGCGCGTCGCAGTGGATGTCCTGGCCAGGCCCGGCCGGGCCCAGGTAGTCCATGCGCAGGTCCAGCGTCGCATAGGGCGCGCGCTCGCGCAGCGCGGTGCCCACCGCCAGGCCGCAGGCCGAATCGGCGAGCACGGTCAGGGCCCCGGGGTGGAGCATGCCGCGCAGCGGGTCGCCGACCCATTCGGGACGTGCCGGCAGCACCATCGAGCCGCGGCCCGGGGCCAGGGCGGTGACGCGGGCGCCGATCTCGCGCATGTGCGGCGCGCCCTGCACGTACTTGCGGTTGACTTGTTCGAGCAGGTCGTCCATGGCTGCCGATGCTATCGGCACCGTCGAGACACCGCGCGCGGCGGTCGGCGGCGCATATGGCCACGCACCGAAGCGCCACGCGCACCCCGCGCCGCCATCCGGGAAAACCGCGAGCCTTCGGCTGTGGCGCGTCGGCAAGATGCGGCGTCGGCTGCTGCCGCGCCGTGCGTCGACCTCGTCGGCCCGTCCACCGGAGTTCATCATGGCGAATCCGTCCGCTGTCCCAGCCCAACCCAAGCCGGGAGCGTCTGCCGCCGGCCGATCATCGAGTCCCGACGTGGTGATCGTCGGCGCGGGCTTCGCCGGGATGTACATGCTGCACAAGCTGCGCACGCTCGGTTTTTCGGTGCGCGTGATCGAGGCTGCCGGCGACGTCGGCGGCACCTGGTACTGGAACCGCTACCCCGGCGCGCGCTGCGACATCACCACCGCCGACTACGCCTACGGCTTCGATCCCGAGCTGGAGCGCGCCTGGACCTGGTCGGAGAAGTACGCCACCCAGCCGGAGATCCTGCGTTATGCCCGGTTCGTGGCCGACCGCTACGACCTGCGCCGCGACATCGACTTCGACACCCGCGTCGACCAGGCGCACTGGGACGAGGCCTCGGCCCGCTGGCAGGTCCACTCCAGCCGCGTCGAGCGGCTGACCCCGCGCTTCGTCGTCATGGCCACGGGCTGCCTGTCGGCGCCGAAGGAGCCCGACATTCCCGGTGCCGCCCGGTTCCGCGGGCCGACCTACGCCACCTCGCGCTGGCCGCACGGCGGCGTCGACTTCACCGGCCTGCGCGTGGCGGTGATCGGCACCGGCTCGTCCGGCATCCAGTGCATCCCGCTGATCGCCGGGCAGGCGGCGCAGCTGACCGTGTTCCAGCGCACCGCCAACTATTCGATCCCGGCGCGCAACGGCGAGATCTCGGCTTGGCGCCGCGAGCTGCTGGCCAAGGACCGCGCCGCCTATCGCCAGGCGGCGAAGCAATCGCGCACCGGCGTGCCGATGCCCGAGAACATGGTCTACGGCCGCTACGCACCGCCCGAGCTGCGCGCGCAGCGGCTGGACGAAGGCTGGGCGTCGGGCGAACTGATCGCCGCGATCAGCATCTTCGCCGACCAGGGGTTGTTCGAGGACTCGAACGAGCTGGTCTGCGACTACGTGCGCGAGCGGATCCGCGGCATCGTGAAGGACCCCGCCACCGCCGAGGCGCTGTGCCCGCACGACCATCCCTTCGGCACCAAGCGGCCGTGCCTGGACAGCGGCTACTACGAAACCTTCAACCGCCCGAACGTCCGGCTGGTGGACCTGAAGAAGACGCCGATCAGGACGATCACCGAAGCCGGCGTCACCATCGACGACGGTCAGGGCGGCGAGTCGCTCGACTTCGACGCGATCGTCTACGCCACCGGCTTCGACGCGATGACCGGCGCGCTGGTGGCGGTGGACATCGCCGGCCGCGACGGGCAGACGCTGAAGGCCGCCTGGGCCGACGGCACCCGCAACTACCTCGGCCTGATGCTCAACGGCTTTCCGAACCTGTTCATGATCACCGGGCCGGGCAGCCCCTCGGTGCTGTCGAACATGATGGTGTCGATCGAGCAGCACGTGGACTGGATCGGCGACTGCGTGGCCCAGCTGCGCCGGCAGGGCGCCGCGTCGATCGAGCCGACCGCGGCCGCCGAAGCCGGCTGGATGCAGCATTGCGACGACTGCGCCGCGATCACGCTGCACCCGCGCGCGAACAGCTGGTACGTCGGCGCGAACGTGCCCGGCAAACACCGCGGGCTGATGCCCTACATCGGCGGCGTCGACGCCTACCGCAAGGCCTGCGACGAGGTCGCCGAACGCGGCTACCTCGGCTTCGAGCTGCGCGGCGCCGATCTGCCGGGCGGGCGCATCGTCAACGACGGCGTGGTGCGCCGGCTGCAGCCCGACGTGCGCATGGTGCTGGACATGATGGCGGCGCTGAACCTGCCCACCTTCGATTCGCTGCCGGTGGACGCCGCCCGCGGCCTGCTGGCAAAGCTCAGCAGCCAGCGTCCGCCGGGGCCGCCGGTGGCCGAGATCCGCGACGGCACGCTGCCCGGTGCGGCCGGCGACCTGGCCTGGCGGCTGTACCGGCCCGCCACGCCCGGCCCGCACCCGGTGGTGCTGTACTTCCACGGCGGCGGCTGGGTGCTGGGCAGCCACGATTCCGACGACCCGATGCTGCGCGACCTGTGCCGCCGCAGCGGGGCGCTGATCGTGTCGGTGGACTACCGCCACGCGCCCGAAGCGCGCTTTCCGGCCGCGGCCGACGACGCGCTGGCGGCGGCGCGCTGGGTCGGGGCGAACGCGGCGGCGCTCGGCGGCATTCCCGGTCGGCTGGCGCTGGCCGGCTGGAGCGCGGGCGCCAACCTGGCCGCGGTGACCTGCCGCCGCGTGCGCGACGAAGGCGGGCCGGCGATCCGCGGCCAGCTGCTGCTGACCCCGGTGACCGACTGCCGCATGGACACCGCCTCCTATCGCGACAACGCCGAGAACTACGTGCTGACCGCGACCCTGATGCGCTGGTTCTGGGACCACTACTGCGACCCGGCCGATCGAGCCGATCCGCGGGCGTCGCCGCTGCGGGCACCTGACCTTTCGCGGCTGCCGCCGGCGCTGGTGGTCACCTGCGAGTTCGACCCGCTGCGCGACGAGGGCCAGGCCTACGCCGAGGCGCTGAGCCGCGCCGGCGTGCCGGTGCAGACGTTCAGCGCGCGCGGCCACACGCACACGTCGCCGACGATGGTCGACGTGGTGGTCTCCGGCGAGCCGGTGCGCGCGCGCATGGCGCAGGCGCTGCGCGGCTTCTTCGCGCCGGAGGTGCAATGACCCTGGCGCTGAGCCCCGCGGACCTGGCCTTTCGCGACGAGGTCCGGCGCTTTCTCGACGCCGAGCTGAGCGACGACCTGCGCGAAGCCGGCCGCCGCAGCGCCGGCGTGTTTTCCGACTACGAGCCGGCGATGCGCTGGTTCCGCATCCTCGGCGCGCGCGGCTGGAACGTGCCGCACTGGCCGCCGGCGTGGGGCGGTACCGGCTGGAGCCCGGTGCAGCACCACCTGTTCGCGGCCGAGCTGGCGGCGGCCGACGCACCGAGCTTCGCGCCGCAGGGGCCGCGCATGGTGGCGCCGGTGGTGCTGGCCTTCGGCACGCCCGAGCAGCAGGCGCACGTTCTGCCGCGCATCCGCAGCGGCGAGGACTACTGGGCCCAGGGCTACTCGGAGCCGGGCGCGGGCTCCGACCTCGCGGCGCTGCAGTGCCGCGCGCGGCGCGACGGCGACCACTACGTGATCAACGGCACCAAGATCTGGACCACGCACGCGCAGTACGCGAACCGGATCTTCTGCCTGGTGCGCACCGACCCGCAGGCCAAGGCGCAGAGCGGCATCAGCTTCCTGCTGTTCGACCTGAAGCTGCCGGGCATCACGGTGCGGCCGATCATCAGCATCTCCGGCGACCACGAGCTGAACCAGGTGTTCTTCGACGACGTGCGCGTGCCGGCAAGCGCGCTGCTCGGCGAGGAGAACCGCGGCTGGACGGTGGCCAAGTACCTGCTGCAGCACGAGCGCGGCGGCGCCTGGTCGCCGATGCTGCGCGCGCGGCTGCGCCGGCTGCACCGGGCGCGCGACATCGCCTTCGGCGGCCGTCCGGCGGACGACCCGGAGCGGCGCGACCTCGGCTCCAGGCTCGCCGAAGCCGAGTGCCGCATCGACGCGATCGAGGCGATGGAGCTGCGCACGCTGGCCGCGGCCGCGCGCGGCGAGGACCCGGACCCGATCCAGCCGTCGATAGCCAAGCTGCTCGGCACCGAAACCAAGCAGCGCCTGACCGAACTCGACATCGAGATCGCCGGCCTCTCCGCCGCGGCGCGCGTGCCGCTGGCCGAGGCCGGCGAAGGCGCGCTGCCGCTGCCGGAAGCCCCGGTGTTCGGCATGACCGCGTACCTGAACGACCGCGCGGCGTCGATCTACGCCGGCACGAACGAGATCCAGCGCAACCTGATCGCCGCCCGCCTGCTGGGCCTTCGCGGCTGAACCCCCCGACGCGATGAACTCGGCCCACGACTTCGACGACACGCAGCGCCTGCTGCGCGACAGCCTGCAGCGCTGGCTGGACGAGCGCTTCGCCTTCGAGCAGCGGCTGAAGCTGCTCGCGCAGCCGCAGGGCCTGCAGGCGCTGTGGCGCGGCCTGGCGGACGATCTCGGCCTGCTCGGCTCGGCCTTCGCCGAGCACGCGGGCGGCGCCGGCGGCGGCGCGGCCGGGCATCTGCTGGTGATGCAGGCCCTCGGCAGCGCGCTCGCCGGCGAACCCTACCTCGGCGGCGCGGTGATCAGCGGCGGGCTGCTCGCGCGCTGCGGTGCCGATGCCGAGCTGGCGGCGCTGATCGAGGGTCGGCTGCGCCCGGCCTGGGCCGGGCTCGAACCCGGCGCGCGGCACGACAGCGAGACGCCGCGCACGACGCTGCGGCCCGCGGGTGCGGGTTGGCGGCTCGACGGCCGCAAGTCACTGGTGCTGGGGGCGCCGGGGGCGACCCACTTCGTCGTCGGGGCCGCGCTCGGAGGCGACGCCGGCCGCGGCCGTGATGACCGCGACGCTGGCACCGTCGGCGGCGCCGGTGGCGACGCGGATTTCGGGCTGGCCTGGGTACCGGCCGACGCGGCCGGCCTGACGCGCCGCGACTACCGCACGGTGGACGGCAGCTGGGCCTCGGAGCTGGCCTTCGACGGCGTCGAGTTGCCGGCCGATTCCCTGCTCGGCGGGCCCGGCGCGCCGGCGCGCGCGATCGTGCAGCGCACGCTGGACGAGGCGACCCTCGCGCTCTGCGCCGAGGCCGTCGGTGTCATGGGCCGGCTGCTCGACGCGACCATCGACTACGCACGCCAGCGCAAGCAGTTCGGCCAGCCGATCGGCGCGTTCCAGGTGCTGCAGCACCGCATCGCCGACATGCACGTCGCGCGGTTGCAGGCCGAGGCGCTGACCTGGGACTCGCTCGCGCAAATCGACGCGGCGCCGGCGCAGCGCGAGCGGGCGGTCTCGGCGGCGAAGGTGATCGCGGTGCGTGCCTGCCGCATCGTCGGCCAGGGCGCGGTGCAGATCCACGGCGGCATGGGCATGACCGAGGAACTCGCGGTCGGCCACTACTTCCGTCGTGCGACGATGATCGAGGCGCAGCTCGGCTCGGTGGACTGGCACCTGCGGCGCGTCGAGCGGCGTTCGGCCGCTTCGGGCGGCGCCTGAGCGACGGCCGGCACCGACGCAACCTTCCGCGCGGTGGCCGGGCCGCGGCGGGCCGGCACCGCCAGGTGCCGAGAGCCCCGACGTCCGCGGACGTTGCCGAAGCGCGACCCGCCGCCTACGATCGCAGGGCCTGGGGTCCGACCCGAGGCTGCAATCGCGCCAATCGCGCAAGGAGGGGGCCGTGTACAAGACCATCGTGCTCGCCTACGACGGCTCGGAGTCGGGCCAGCGCGCGCTGCTCGACTGCCAGGAGATCGGCCAGTGGAGCCACGCGCGGCTGCACCTGGTCGCGGTGATGGCGCCGCCGGTGGCGATGGTCGGCGCCGACGCCTGGGCGTTCAGCCCCACCGCCGACAGCGAGGAGCGGGCGCACTACCAGTCGGTGCTCGATGCCGGCCTGCGCCGCCTGCGCGACGCCGGGCTCGAGGCCGAGGGCCAGGTGGTCACCGGCTATGCGGTGGACGAGATCGTCCGCGTGGCCGTGGCCGTGCGCGCCGAGCTGATCGTGCTCGGGCACCGGCACCTCGAGAGCTGGACCGCGCGCTGGTGGCGCGGCGCGTCGGTGTCGCAGAGCCTGATCGAGGTTGCGCCCTGCAGCGTGCTGATCGTGATCCGACCCTGAGATCGGGCGGCCGGCGCCCGCGCTGCGGCCTCAGCGGGCCAGCCACCAGCCGCCGGCCGCGGCCTGGGCCACCACCGCCAGCGGCGGCGTCTTGGCGTAGACCCGCAGGCCGAACGCGGC
>JAFLDG010000215.1 GCA_017302495.1 Burkholderiales bacterium | reverse complement strand
CTTGACCTACCATAAGCCTTGGCTGTGATGCTGCTGTTCCTATTGTTCCGGGATTTGTTAAAGGGCATCGCGGTGCTGCGCGCGGCCGAGCCGTCGTGGATCGAGGCGGTCGATGCCGGCGGCCAGGTGCTGCTGCAGCGCACGCTGCAGCCGGGCGAGACGGTCGGGCTCGACGGCCGGCTGCCGCTGCGGCTGCGCATCGGCAATGCCGCGGGTACCCAGCTCACGCTGCGCGGCGAGCCGGTGAACCTGGCGCCGCTGACGCGCGACAACATCGCCCGCCTGGAACTGAAGTGAGGGTGCGCCTGCCATGAGCGAAACCGAGCGCCCGATCCTGCCGGCGGCCGTGCCGCCGCGGCGCACGCGCCAGGCGCGCGTGCGCTGGGCCGCCCGCGACGTGACGATCGGCGGCGACGCGCCGGTGCGCGTGCAGGCGATGACCAACACCGACACGGTCGATGCGATCGGCACCGCGATCCAGGTCAAGGAGCTGGCCCAGGCCGGCGCGGAGCTGGTGCGCATCACCGTCAACACGCCCGAAGCCGCCGAGGCGGTGCCGTACATCCGCGAGCAGCTCGACCGGATGGGCATCGACGTGCCGCTGATCGGCGACTTCCACTACAACGGCCACCGCCTGCTGACCGAATATCCGGCGATGGCCGAGGCGCTGTCGAAGTACCGCATCAACCCGGGCAACGTCGGCAAGGGCGACAAGCGCGACCGCCAGTTCGCGATGATGGTCGAGGTCGCGGCCCGGCTGGACAAGGTGGTGCGCATCGGCGTCAACTGGGGCAGCCTCGACCAGGAGCTGCTGGCGGCGATGATGGATGCGAACGCGCAGCGCGCCGAGCCGTGGGACGCGAAGTCGGTGATGTACCAGGCGCTGGTCGAGTCCGCCTTGCGCTCGGCCGACGATGCGCGCGAAATCGGCCTGAACCCGGACAACATCGTTATCAGCTGCAAGGTCAGCGGCGTGCAGGACCTGATCACCGTCTACCGCGCGCTGCACGCCCGCTGCGACTATGCGCTGCACCTGGGGCTGACCGAGGCCGGCATGGGCACCAAAGGCACGGTCGCTTCGACCGCGGCGCTGGCCGTGCTGCTGCAGGAAGGCATCGGCGACACGATCCGCGTCTCGCTGACGCCGCAGCCCGGCGAGCCGCGCACGCAGGAGGTCGTGATCGCGCTCGAGATCCTGCAGGCGCTGGGCCTGCGCAGCTTCAACCCGAGCGTCACCGCCTGCCCGGGCTGCGGCCGCACCACCAGCGAGACCTTCCAGGTGCTGGCCAAGCGCATCGACGACCACCTGCGCGCGATGATGCCGCGTTGGCGCGAGCGTTATCCGGGCGTCGAAAACCTGAAGGTCGCGGTCATGGGCTGCATCGTCAACGGCCCGGGCGAGAGCAAGCATGCCGACATCGGCATCAGCCTGCCCGGCACCGGCGAGGCGCCGGCGGCTCCCGTGTTCATCGACGGCGCGAAGGCGATGACGCTGCGCGGCGAGGGCATCGCCGACGAGTTCCACAAGATCGTCGAGGACTACATCGAGCGCCGCTTCGGGCGCGCAGAGCCCTAGGAAAGAGTCGGCGTCACCAGCCCGGCATTGACCCACGTAGCCCCTAGGCTACACTGTCGCCATGCGCGTCGAGGAGACTGCCGAGTACCGCGACTGGATCGACGGAATGAAGGATCTCGCGGGTCGCGCCAGGATCTTGATGCGGGTCGACCGGCTGGTCCACGGAAATCCTGGGAGTCATCGCAACCTGCCCGATGGGATCTCGGAGCTGAAGATCGACTTCGGGCCAGGATACAGGGTCTACTACACCCGCCGGGGCGAACGCTTGCTCCTGCTGTTGATCGGCGGCGACAAGTCTTCGCAGTCGAAGGATATTGCCAAGGCCGCTCGTCTCGCGCGGCAGTTCTCGGAGTAGCAGCATGGCCACCACCGTCCGCAAGACCGCAGCCAAAGTGAAGTCTTCGCCCTACGACGTTGCAGAGCATCTTCGGACGCCAGAAGAGATGGCCGCGTACTTGGACGCGTGGCTCGAGGAGGCTCCGGACGACGCAGCGGGAATCGCCCGAGCGTTGGGAGACATCGCGCGCGCGAAGGGCATGTCTCAGGTCGCCAAAGATGCCGGACTGAGCCGAGAGAGCCTTTATCGCGCGCTCAGCGAGAACGGCAATCCGAGCTTTGCCACGGTCTTAAAGGTGGCCAAGGCACTCGGTGTGCGGCTGCACGCGCAGACAGCATAGGCGAGGCGAAGTGTGACGCCGAACCCCTCGGTCGAGCGGACCGCCCAACGGCATGGGCCGGCTACACCACCGGCGGTCATTGTGGTTCCGCCGGCTCAGGCCGCTGGCGGCCGATTACCGCGAACGTTAGGCATCACAAAGTGAACGTCTTCGAGGACATTGCGGCACTCGTAGCGCTTGGCGGTGCCCTCGTTGCTTCTCTCGCGGCTCTGTATGCGCGCCGGCAGGCGAAAGCCGCTAAACGTGCAAATGAGATCGCGCTTCACGACAGTCGACTTCGCGTTTACAACGTCCTTTCACGGTACCGCGTGCACGTGACGGGCAGTGGACCAAGCCTGAAGGAAGAAGAGGTATGGAAGTTTCTTGAAGCCGCGGAGCTCAGTGAGTTCTACTACCCTGCACACATCCCGCCTCGCCTCAAGTCCGTCTTCGACCGATCGCTTAGGCTCTTGAGCATGAACGAGGAGTGGCGAAGCTCTAGAGAGACCGAACCGAACCGAGCACCCGATCTCGTCAAGTCCCGCTACCAACTCGTTGGCGAACTCCGGTACGAGTGCGAGCGAATCACCAACGACCTCAAGCCCTATCTCCGGGTTGGTGATGCCTAACCCCTTCGTATTCGTTCAACCGGAGGCGCTACGGCAAGGCAGCACGGCCGCGCTACGCCTATGTCCGGAGCGTCCCATGCGAACCGTCTGGAAAACCTTCATCGCTGCCACCGCGTTCTTCCTCCAGGCTTACGCTGCGGAGAGCGTCCAGTACCGGCAGTTGACCGTGGCAGGAAGACTGAACATCACTGTTCCGGCGCATTGGCACGTCCGAGATGCAAACGGGCGCCGCAACATTGCAGCCTCGGCAGAGGCTGCCCTGGATCCTCAGGGCAAGTCAGCGGAAGCGATGCACGTTTCGTCTCTTTCCGTCGTGTCAAGCGTCGAGAAGCCACAAGTGATCTTGAGAGTCTCGGTTGTGGATGAGCCAGGCTCCCAAGAAGAACTCTTGAACGAACTTAAGCGGGGTAAGACGGCCGCCATTGCCGAGCTCGCAGAGGCCTGGAAGCAAGAGGTGCCGAGGATGCAGCAAGCAACGGCACGCCAAGGTGGTAGGTACCTAGGAGGTGAGCGCTTCGACTTCGTCCAACTTGGCGGCAAGACTGCGATGCTCGTCTCCTACAGGCGTGCCTCACTTACCGGTGGCGCCCCGTTCAGAGTGAACCAGTACCACCTACCAATGGGGCAGGACAAGCTCCTCGTTACTATGTCCGTACAGGAATCAGCCGCGACACTCATGACGCCGATCGTCGATCGGATAAGAAACTCGATCTCGGTTTCGAAGTGATGCCTAACAGAACGTTGCGCTGCAAGTTGCCCCACTGCAGAAAGACGAGGCCCATGCGCGTCTTGATCAGTGGAAGCCGCGGGATGCTTGCGCTCGTCTTCGGTTGTCTGGTCGCATGCGAAGTGTCGGGTGCTCAACCGACGAGCTCCACCTATTGGCCACCCGCGACACGCTACTGCCTGTCTGAGCTTTGCCTTGGAGATTCCTTGGCCGCCCTTCGAAAGCTGGACCTTCGAAATGACGATGGATCACCATACGATCGCAAGCGGCTCGAGAACTTCATCTCCGCGCCTGTTGCATGTTCCGCCCTGGACCTGACCTTTGGCACTCCTTACTACCTGCAGCAAGGCGTCAAAACACGAGTCAGCGCGGGCCCAGTGCCGACATCGCGCGACAAGGTCCCAAAGAGCGCGTATCGAATCGGGTACGTAGAACGGTACTTTCCAGGCGAGTACACGCTCCGGCATGCGAAGGAAGCCATCGATGACGCAAGGGCTCGATGGCCCGGACTTGGTGCAGCGAAACTCACAGACAACTACTTTCACGCATTCGACGACAAGGAAGGCGTCTGGTTCAGCGCTCGCGTCGGCACGCTATCGAGAATTGAAAGTAGCGGTCTAGAGAATGTTCAGATTGCACTGGTGATCACGCTCGCATGGTCCTTCTATGGTTCAAACTCGAATATGGCTCAAGTCCACTTTGATGCACAGCCCGAGTGCGGCAAGAAGCCACTCATGACGCCAAAGTTTTAGCCAAGATGCTGCCTAACTTGGCGTTCAACCGGACGATTGACAGCGTGGCGCCCTGGCCGTGCGATCACCTTGGTTCGTCATCGGCTGCATGGCGAGGAAGCTACGCCGTCGTGCGCCGGTCAACTTCACATTGAACGAACGCCCTTCCATTGGCCGTTCGTCATTCATCGATGGAAAAACTCCAGGCCGTCAAGGGCATGAACGACATCCTGCCGCCGGAATCGGCGCGCTGGGAGTGGTTCGAGGACAAGGTGCGCGCGCTGATGCGGCGCTACGGCTACGCCGGCGTGCGCACGCCGATCGTCGAGCCGACCGCGCTGTTCGTGCGCGGGCTCGGCGAGGTGACCGACATCGTCGAGAAGGAGATGTACTCCTTCGTCGACCACATGAACGGCGACCAGTTGAGCCTTCGACCCGAGGCCACCGCCGGCGTCGTGCGCGCGGCGGTCGAGCACTCGCTGCTCTACGACGGCGGCAAGCGGCTGTTCTACATCGGCCCGATGTTCCGCCACGAGCGGCCGCAGCGCGGCCGCTACCGGCAGTTCCACCAGGTCGGGGTCGAGGCGCTGGGTTTCCACGGCCCCGACGTCGACGCCGAGGTGATCCTGATGGCGCGCGCGCTCTGGGCCGACCTCGGCCTGGCCGACGTCCGGCTCGAGCTGAACAGCCTGGGCCAGCCCGACGAGCGGCGTGCGCACCGCGCGGCGCTGGTCGCGCATCTGGAGGCGAACGCCGATCTGCTCGACGCCGACGCGAAGCGGCGGCTGCACAGCAACCCGCTGCGCATCCTGGACACCAAGAACCCGGCGATGCAGCCGCTGGTCGAGGCTGCGCCGAAGCTGATGGACTTCCTCGGCGAGGCTTCGCTGAAGCACCTGGATGCCGTGCGCGCGGTGCTCGACGCGGTCGGCCAGCCGTACCGCCTCAACCCGCGGCTGGTGCGCGGCATGGACTACTACAACCTGACCGTGTTCGAGTGGGTCACCGACCGGCTCGGCGCGCAGGGCACGCTGTGCGGTGGCGGGCGCTACGACGGGCTGATCGAGATGATCGGCGGCAAGCCGGCACCGGCCGTCGGCTGGGGGCTGGGCATCGAGCGCGTGCTCGACCTGCTGCACGAGGCCGGCATCGAACCGCCGCCCGCGCCGATGGATGCCTACGTCGTGCTCGGCGATGCGGCCGCGCTGCCGCCGGCCACCGCGCTGGCCGAGGCGCTGCGCGCGGCCGGGCTCGCCGTGCTGCTGCACGCCGGCGGCAAGGACGGCCCGGGCAGCTTCAAGGCGCAGTTCAAGCGCGCCGACGCCAGCGGCGCGCGCTTCGCGCTGATCCTCGGCAGCGACGAGCTCGGGCGCGGCGAGGTGTCGGTCAAACCGCTGCGCGAGCCCGCGGCGGCGCAGGTCAGCCGGCCGCTGCACGACGTGCCCGCCTGGGCCGACGGGCTGCGCCGCCCCGCATAATCCGCAACTTTTGCCCGGCGCCCGCGGCGCCGGCACTCGAGACGATGGCCACTCCCCTCGACCTGCAGGAGCAGGAACAGCTCGATGCGCTGAAGGCCTTCTGGAAGCAGTACGGCAACCTGATCACCTGGGGGCTGGTGCTGGTCCTGGCCGTCTTCGCCGGCCTGAACGGCTGGCGCTGGTGGCAGCGCGACCAAGCGGCCAAGGCGGGCGCGATGTTCGAGCAGCTCGCGCAGGCGGCCCGCGCCGGCGATGCGCAGCGCGCCGGCACGATCTTCGGCGATCTGAAGGAGCGTTACGCCCGCACCGCCTATGCCCAACAAGGCGCACTGCTGGCCGCGCGCGCGCAGTTCGAGCGTGGCCAGGTCGATGCGGCGAAGGCGAGCCTGACCTGGGCGGCCGAGAACGCGGTCGAGGACGAATACCGCAGCGTGGCCCGGCTGCGCCTGGCCGGGCTGCAGCTGCAGGCGAAGGAGTACGACGCGGCGTTGCAGACCCTCGACGGCGCGAAGGCGCCGGCCTTCGCCGCGCTCGTGGCCGACCGGCGCGGCGACGTGCTGCTCGCCCAGGGCAAGCCGGCCGAGGCGCGCGCGGCCTATGCGCAGGCGCGCGCGGCGATGGACGACAAGGTCGAGTACCGGCAGCTGATCGACGCCAAGCTCACCGCGCTCGGCGCGCCGCCGGCCGCCGCCTCGGCGGCCGCGTCCGGAGCCGCGCCGTGACCCAGGCCCGGGCACCGGGCACCGGCCGGCGCGGGCGCGCGGCGGCCTGGTGGCTGCTGCCGCTGCTCGCTCTCGCCGTGGCCGCCTGCTCGGGCAGCCGGCCGAAGCCGACGGCGCTGACCCAGGTCACGCCGAAGATCGCCGGCCGGCAGGTCTGGTCGGCGCGGGTCGACAAGGTCAGCTTTCCGCTCGCGGTGGTCGCGCGCGGGGGGCAGTTCGTCGCTGCCGGCGACGACGGGCAACTGCTCGGCCTCGACGCCGAGACCGGGCGCGAGCTGTGGCGGGCGAGCGTCGGTGCCGACATCAGCGCCGGCGTCGGCAGCGACGGCCGCTTCCATGCCGTGGTCACGCGCGACAACGTGCTGGTGGTGCTCGACGGCACGAAGGTGGCCTGGCGCGCGCCGCTGAAGTCGGCGGTCGGCACGCCGCCGCTGGTCGCCGGCGAGCGCGTGTTCGTGCTCGGCGTCGACCGCGCCGTGCACGCCTTCGATGCGCTCGACGGCCGACGCCTGTGGACGCTGCAGCGGCCCGGCGATCCGCTGACGCTGTCGCACATCGGCGTGCTGACCGCGGTGCGCGACACGCTCGTGGCCGGGCAGGGGCCGCGCCTGGCCGGC
>JAFLDG010000214.1 GCA_017302495.1 Burkholderiales bacterium | reverse complement strand
GACGGCCGGCGCGCCGGCCGGTTCGGTGCCGGCTGCGGCCGGCACGGCAGCGGGCGGCAGCGCCGGCGACTCGAACAAGGTCAGCTGCAGCGGATCGTGGGCACGACGGTCACGCACCATGGCGCGCGATTCTAGGATCGGCCCGCCGCCGCTTCAGGCCCGGGCCGGACCATAGGCCGCCGGATCGATGCGCCGCATCTCGCCTTCGATCCAGGTCTCGATCTCGCGCATCAGGTCCTCGGCGCTGCGGCCGGCCGGCGCGATCGGCCGGCCGATCGAGATGTCGACGACGCCCGGGCACAGCAGGAAGCTCTTGCGCGGCCAGCAACGCGCCGAGGCGACCGCGATCGGCACGATCGGCGTGGCGGTGTCGACCGCGAGCCGCGCCGCGCCGAGCTTGTAGCTGCCCTGGCCGCCGCGCGCGCTGCGCGTGCCCTCGGGGAACATGATCACCCAGTTGCCCCGGCTCATGTGCCGGCGGCCCTGTTCGGCCACCCGCGCCCAGGCCTCGGCGCGGCGGCTGCGGTCGATGTGGATCATGTCCAGCCGCGCCATCGCCCAGCCGAAGAAGGGAATCAGCAGCAGCTCCCTCTTGAACACGTAGCACAGCGGATGCGGCATCAGCACCGGGTAGGCGAAGGTCTCCCAGGTGGACTGGTGCTTGGACGCCAGGATCACCGCCGCGCGGCCATCGGCCGCGGTCGGCACGTGCTCGAGGCCCAGGATGCGGTGGCGCACGCCGCAGATCCAGCGCGCGCCCCAGATCACCAGGCGCAGCCAGAACACGCACATCCAGTACAGCGGCGTGCCCTTGACGAAGATCGACGCGGCCAGCACCACCAGCGCCACCGGCACCACGGTGGCGAGCATCCACAGCACGAACAGCGCGGAGCGCAGCGCCCGGAACGGCTTCATTCAGCCGAGCGCGCCGGACCGGGAGTCGCGCACGTGCTCGCGCGCGAGCAGGTGGTGGGCGAACTCGGCCAGATCGGCATGCACACGCGCGCCGCTGACCTGCTCGAGCATCGCCGCGACCTCGGCCGCCGGCAGCGCGGCTGCCCGGCCGCTGCGCACCAGGTGCGGCTCGCAGCCGGCCGCCTGCGCCGCCTGCAGGTCGCGCAGCGTGTCGCCGACCATCGGCACCTGGGCCAGATCGACGCCGTAGCGGCGCGCGATCTCGAACATCATGCCCGCCAGCGGCTTGCGGCAGTCGCAATGCTCCTCCGGCGCGTGCGGGCAGAAGAACACCGCGTCGATGCGGCCGCCGTGCGCCTGGACCTGGCGCAGCATGTGCGCGTTGACCGCGTTCATCGCGCTCATGTCGATCATGCCGCGGCCGATGCCGGCCTGGTTGGTGGCCACCACCACGTGCCAGCCGGCATGGTTGAGCCGCGACACCGCCTCGAGCGCGCCGGGCACCGCGATCCATTCCTCGGGCGCCTTGATGTGGTCCTCGCGGAATTCGTTCAGGATGCCGTCGCGGCCGAGGATCACGAGTTTCGGGATCGGCTGCATCGCGATGCCCTCAGCCGGCCAGGCGCGACAGGTCGGCCACGCGGTTCATCGTCGCGTGCAGCTCGGCCAGCAGCGCGAGCCGGTTCGCGCGCAGCGCCGGGTCGTCGGCGTTGACCATGACCCGATCGAAGAAGGTGTCGACCGGCCCCTTCAACGCCGCCAGCGCCTGCAGCGAGCCGGCCAGATCGCCGGCGTCGTAGGCGGCGTCGGCGCGCGGCGCGACCTCGCGCAGCGCGCGGTGCAGCGCGGTCTCGGCCTCGTCGTGCAGCAGCGCCGGCCGCACCCCGCCGGGCGCCGCCGCCGCGTCGGACTTGCGCAGGATGTTGCCGATCCGCTTGTTCGCCGCCGCCAGCGCCGGCGCCTCGGGCAGCTCGGCGAAGCGGCGCAGCGCCGCCAGCCGCGCCGGCAGATCGGCCCAGCGCACACCGCGCACCTCGAGCACCGCGTCGACTTCCTGCACGCCATGGCCCTGCTCGCGCAGGTAACCGACGAGCCGCTCGCGCAGGAACAGTCCGACCTCGGCCTGCGCCTGGCCGTGCTGCGGGCCGAAGACGGCGAAGGCCCACTGCACCAGCTCGTCGCTGTCGAGCGGCAGCGCGCGCTCGATCAACATCCGGATCACGCCGAGCGCGTGCCGGCGCAGCGCGAACGGATCCTTGTCGCCGCTGGGCAGCTGGCCGATGCCGAACAGCCCGGCCAGCGTTTCGAGCTTGTCGGCGAGCGCAAGCATGAGGCCGACGTCACTGCGCGGCAAGTTATCGCCGGAGAAGCGAGGCTTGTACTGATCTTCGATGGCTTCGGCCACCCGAGGATCTTCCTCGTCATACAGCGCGTAATAGCGCCCCATGCTGCCCTGCAGCTCGGGAAACTCGCCGACCATGTCGCTCAGCAGGTCGGCCTTCGCCAAGAGAGCAGCCCGATCGACTAGGTCCATCAATGGCTTTGGGTCTTGCGCCCATGGCTGCCATCCACCAAGGGCTGCGCCATGTACAAGCTTCCTAGCAAGCGCGCGCACGCGCTCCACGCGCTCGCCCTGCGTGCCGAGCTTGCCGTGGTAGACGACCTGGTCCAGCTGCGGCACGCGCGAGGCGAGCGTGCGCCTGCGGTCCTGGTCGTAGAAGAAGCGCGCATCGGCCAGCCGCGGCCGCACGACGCGTTCGTTGCCCTCGACGATGCGGCCCGGGTCGGCCGGCCTGATGTTGCTGACGACCAGGAACTGGTTGCTCAGCCTGCCCTGGGCGTCCAGCAGCGGAAAGTACTTCTGGTTGGCCTTCATCGTCAGGATCAGGCACTCCGGCGGCACGGCCAGGAAGGCCTCGTCGAAGCTGCAGGCGAGCGCGTTCGGGCGCTCGACCAGGGCGGTCACCTCGTTGACCAACGGGTCCTCGAGCAGAACCTGCTCGACCTCCGCGTCCGTGAGCGATGGCGGCTCGCACTCGAGGCGGGCGCCGAAGGACTTCGATGCCGCGCGCAGCTGCCGGACGATCTCCCGCGCACGCTCATCGTAGCTCGCGATCACCGCGCCCTCGTCGCGCAGCTGTGCGGCATAGCTGTCGGCATCGCGCAGCACGATCGGGTCGACCGCCGCCTCGAAGCGGTGGCCGCGGGTCGTGCGGCCCGCCTGCAGCCCGAGCACCGATACCGGCACCACGTCGGCACCGTGCAGCGCGACGAGGCCGTGGGCCGGGCGGACGAAGTGCACGCTGGTCCACCCAGGCTGGAAGTCGGCGCCCTCGCCCTGGTGCAGCTGATACTGCATGACCTTCGGGATCGGCAGCTTGGCCACCGCCTCGCCGAGCGCCTTCTGCAAGCCGGCGGCGAGCGTCGCGCCGGCGACGGTACCGGCGAGGAACAGCGTCTCGGCCTTGCCCTCGCCCTCGCGCTGCAGCTGCGGCACCACCGACGCATCGGCGCCGAGCGCGGCCAGCTTCTTCAGCAGCGCCGGGGTCGGCGCGCCGCCCGCATCCAGGCCGACCGCGACCGGCATCAGCTTGCTGCGCACGCGCCGGTCGGCGGCGCGCGCGGCGACGCCGGCCACCTGCACCGCCAGCCGCCGAGGCGTCGCGAACGCAGTCACCGCCGCATCCGCCGCGGCCAGGCCCTCGGCCTTCAGGCCTTCGGTCAGCAGCCGGGCAAAGGCCTCGCCGAGCGTCTTCAGCGCCTTCGGCGGCAGCTCCTCGACGAGCAGTTCGACCAACAGCGGACTACTTCCCATGTGCACCGTTGCCATGCGCTTGAACGATCCGTGACTTGACGACGTCGTCGATGATTCCGCGACAGAACTTGTTGAGCCGAATCAGCCTCAACCGGCTGGAGAAGCCGACGAAGCCCAATGAAAGGGCAAGCTTGCCGAACACCTCGTCCGCAAACGACGATGCGATCAGTTCCACCCCTGCGAAGTCGACTTCCAGAACGTGGTCCGGCGCCGACGTGAGCAGGTTCTCGATCTTCAGTCGCACCTGCTGACCAGTCAGACGGTTGCCGAACCCCGAGGCCTCCCTGGCCAGAACGAAGCGCATCACCCCAAGCGGCGTCTCCCGGCCGAAGAGCGCCTCGTTGAAGGGGAATACGGGGCCCTGACCCCACAGCGCAGTCTCGATGTCGATCGGCTGTTCGATGCTGAGCTGGATGTCGACCATCGTTCCCTGGAACGGCGGGAACTCGGGGCGGATGGAGAGTCTCGCGTCCCTCCACTCGACCACGCCGCCGGCCGAGTGAACCGACAGACGGCCACCGTCGTTGGCCTTCACGATCGCCAGGGTCCCGGTCAGACCCTTGCCTTGCCCAAAGTCCGGTTTCGACGTGATGCCTTCCTGCAATGCCAATGCGATCGCGTCTTCGTCGCGAGGCGCCTTGTCCGGAAATGCATGCCGGATGGTCTCGGGAATGCCCAGGCCACCGTCGGCAACGACGATCGCCATTCGCCGGGCGCTTCTCTGAACCACCACCTCCATCCAGGCCTCGGGCGCACCGGAGTGCACCAAGGCATTGCCGGCAATCTCATTGAGCGCCCATTCGAAGGCCTGCAGCACGCCTTGCGCGTAACTGGCCTGGCCCAGGGCATCGCGTATGTGCCCATTGATGAGCTCGTTGACGGTCGTCTCGCTGAAACGATGCAGCGCGCTCGGTCTGTTGGTCAGCGGGAATCCGTGATCCGGGAACAGATGCGCGGCCCAGTTCTGGGTATCGAAGATCCTGGCGACATCCGTGGAATCGGGAAGCATCGCACCGAAGTGCACTCCCAAGTTCTTGCGGTACTGATTGAGCAGCACGACCAGTGGAACCACACCATTCGGAAACGCGCGCTGCACAGCCCTCAAGTCGATGGTGATGGCGTCGATGTGCTGCTCGACCACCATCGCGTACAGGGCTCGGGCCGCTCCCTGAAAGGCAGGCCAGCCGAAGTCGGGAAGCAAAGACACGACTTTCATCGTGTGATCTTCGCGTTCAGAAAGGTACCTGCGCGCCTGAGGCGCTCCGGTGTGAGCGCTTTGGAGCGGCGATGCGCACTCATCGGGCATCTCTCGCGAGCGACAAGCCGACCTCGTCGGCCCAGGCCCGCGGTGCCAGCGGAAAGCCCAGCCGGGCGCGGCTGTCGAGATAACTCTGCGCCACGCTGCGGGCCAGGTTGCGGATGCGGCCGATGTAGGCGGCGCGCTCGGTCACGCTGATCGCGCCGCGCGCGTCGAGCAGATTGAAGGTGTGCGCCGCCTTCAGCACCTGCTCGTAGGCCGGCAGCGCCAGCTGCTCGCCCATCAGGTGCTTCGCCTGCCTCTCGTGCGCGGCGAACGCGGCGAGCAGGAACTCGACGTCGCTGTGCTCGAAGTTGTAGGTGCTCTGCTCGACCTCGTTCTGGTGGTAGACATCGCGGTACTTGAGGCCGTCGGTCCAGACCAGGTCGTAGACGTTCTCGACGCCCTGCAGGTACATCGCCAGCCGTTCCAGGCCGTAGGTGATCTCGCCGGTGATCGGCCGGCAGTCGATGCCGCCCACCTGCTGGAAGTAGGTGAACTGCGTCACTTCCATGCCGTTCAGCCACACCTCCCAGCCCAGGCCCCAGGCGCCGAGCGTCGGGTTCTCCCAGTCGTCCTCGACGAAGCGTACGTCGTTCGCGTTCAGGTCGAAGCCGAGCGCGCGCAGGCTGCCCAGGTACAGGTCGAGGATGTCGGCCGGCGCCGGCTTGAGTACGACCTGGTACTGGTAGTAGTGCTGCAGCCGGTTCGGGTTGTCGCCGTAGCGGCCGTCCTTCGGCCGCCGGCTCGGCTGCACATAGGCCGCCTTCCACGGCTCGGGGCCGAGCGCGCGCAGGAAGGTCGCGGTGTGGCTGGTGCCGGCTCCCACCTCCATGTCGTAGGGCTGCAGCAGCGCGCAGCCTTGGGCCGCCCAGTAGTCCTGGAGCGTGAGGATGATCTGCTGGAAGGTCGGCACGGCAGGCTCGGGCGGGTGACGCGGGCGCGTGTTTGGGTCCGGTGACTCGGGCGCGCGGGCAGGTGGGTCGGCAGACGGTCGGGCAAACACGCGATTTTACGAACCGGCCGGGGATGCAGCCGGCGGCAGGCGCCGCACGGCCGCGATGACAAGCAGCGCGAGCACGAGCCAGGGCCAGGCCGACAGCCCCGCCGCCCAGCGCGCATAGGGCGTCAACCCCTCGCGGCCCTGCACGCGGCCTTCGAGAACGCCCTGCGTGAACGGCGGCAGCATCGCCTCGACCCGGCCGCGATGGTCGACGATCGCGGTCGCGCCGGTGTTGGTGGCGCGCAGCATCGGCCGCTGGAACTCGAGCGTGCGCATGCGCGAGATGTTCAGGTGCTGCGGCACCGCCACCGTGTCGCCGAACCAGCCGATGTTGCTGACGTTGGCGAGGATCGTCGGTGCGCGCGCCGGGTCGGCGAAGCGCCGCGCCAGCTCGTCGCCGAACAGATCCTCGTAGCAGATGGTCGGCGCGATGCGCTGTGCGCCGACCGCGAACGACGGCGGGTTGCGCGGGCCGCGCGCGAAGTCGCCGAGCGGGATGTTCATCATCTCGGTGAACCAGCGGAAGCCCGGCGGGATGAACTCGCCGAAGGGCACCAGGTGCACCTTGTCGTAGCGGTAGGGCTCGCCGCCGCGGGTGGCCGCGGCCAAGCCGAGCACCGAGTTCGTGTAGCCGCGCTCGAAGTCGCCGAGCGGCACGCCGATCAGCGCGGCCTGGTGCGAACCCTCGAAGCGATCGCGCAAAGCGGGCCAGTAGTCGGGCAGCAGTTCGGCGAGCTGCTGCGGCAGCAGCGGGATCGCGGTCTCGGGCGCGATCACCAGGTCGCCGCGCGCCTGCGCCAGCGCTTCGGCGACCCAGGCGAGCGCGGCCGGCATGTGCTCGGCCGCGAACTTCTGGTCCTGCGCGACGTTGCCCTGCAGCAGCGTCACCTGCAGCTCGCCCGCCGGCCCGGTGAACTCGGGCGTACCGGCGAGCGCTAGGCCGCCCACCGTGGCAACGGCCACGAGCGCCGGTGCCAGCGCCTGCCGCGGCCGCCAGCGCCGGCACCAGGCCTGGCCGAGCAGCGCCGCCACCCAGGCCGCCACCAGGCCGACGCCGGCCACGCCGAGCCACGGTGCGAGCGCGGCGAGCGGCGCGTCGACCTGCGCATAACCGCTCAGCAGCCACGGAAAACCGGTGAAGAGCCAGACCCGCGCCTGCTCGGCCAGCAGCCACAGCACTGCGAACAGCGCCG
>JAFLDG010000213.1 GCA_017302495.1 Burkholderiales bacterium | reverse complement strand
GGGTGGGGGAAGGGCGGGCCCGGCGGGGCGCCGGGGCGGGATGCGGCAGCCCGCGCCGGCCGGCGGCATCGTCGGCCCGGGCCGGGTACGGCACGACCACCGGCACGGGGTCAGGGGTGGGCCTTGGCGCCGAGGGCCGCATCGCCTTCCTTCAGGAAGAACCTGAGCGCCAGCTGCTGCAGCCGGGTGCCGTACGGCGGGTAGAACAGCTGCGTCGGGAACCAGCGGTGGCGCCGGAACACGGTCTTCGCGTGGGACAGCTCGCGGAAACCCTCCTCGCCGTGGTAGTTGCCCATGCCCGAGTTGCCGATGCCGCCGAAGGGCGCGTCGTGGTTGATCGCGTGCCAGCCCCAGTCGTTGACCGAGACGCCGCCCGAGTGCGTGCGCCGCAGCAGCTCGTCGCGCTCGCTGCCGTCGTGGCTGAAGCAGTACAGCGCCAAGGGCCGTTCGCGCGCGTTGATGAAGGCCACCGCGTCGTCGCCGCGGTCGTAGGCGACCACCGGCAGCACCGGGCCGAACAGCTCCTCCTTCATCACCGTCATCTCGGGCGTCGCGCCGACGATCACGTGCAGCGGCAGCTGGCGGTTGCCGGCCGCGGGCTCGGGGGCACAGGCGACCACGGTCGCGCCCTTGGCGCGCGCGTCGTCGATGGCGGCGCGCAGGCGCTGGAAGTGGCGCTCGTTGATGACGCTGGTGAAGTTCGGGTTGCCCTCGGTGCGGCCGGCGTACAGCCGCTGGAAGCTTTGCTTCACGCCGGCGACGAAGGCGTCGACGCTCTCCCGCGGCACCAGCGCGTAGTCCGGCGCGATGCAGATCTGGCCGCAGTTGACCGACTTGCCGTGCGTGATGCGCAGCGCCGCATCGGCCACCGGGTAGTTGCGGGTGACCACCGCCGGCGACTTGCCGCCGAGCTCCAGCGTCACGGGCGTCAGGTTCTGCGCCGCGGTGCGCATCACGATCCGGCCGACCGCCGGCGAGCCGGTGAAGACGATGTGATCGAAGGGCAGCGAGGTGAACACGTTCGGGTCGGCCAGCTCCTCGCCGACGACCGCGACCAGGTCCTCGTCGAAGATTTCGGCCAGCAGGCGCGTCAGCACCGCGTTCGTCGCCGGCGTGAACTCGCTCATCTTGATCAGCACCCGGTTGCCGGCGGCCAGCGCGGTGACCAGCGGGCCCATGGCCAGGTAGATCGGGAAGTTCCACGGCACGATCACGCCGACCACGCCCTTGGGCTGGTACTGCACGTCGACACGGTTGCCGAGGAACAGCCACTCGGTCGCGCGCCGGCTCGGCTTCATCCAGCGCTTCAGGTGCGACAGCGCGTGGTTGGCCTCCAGCACCGAGCCGAGCAGATCGAGCATCTTCGACTCGGCCGCCGGGCGGAAGCCGAAGTCCGTGCTCATCGCCTCGGCCAGCAGATCCTGGTAGCGCTGGATCTGGCGCTTCAGCGCCAGCAGCCGGCTCCGGCGTTCGGCCAGGCCCGGGTACGGCTGCGCCAGGCAGGCCGCACGCTGCGCGCCGAAGAGCCGCTGCACGCGCTCGACTGCGGCCAGCGCCGGTTGCGGTTCGCGGGTGCTGTCGTTCATCTCGTTTCTTTCGTCTCGACGGCCTGCCGCCTCAGGCGATCGTGCAGCCCATGCGCTGCAGCGCGCCGCGCAGGCGCCGGGCGCTGACCGGCCGCTCCAGGAAATCGGCCGCGTCGAGCCGCGCGACGTCGACCGCGGTGCGGAACGCGGTGATCGGCCCGGTCACGACGACCGGCAGCCTCTCGCCGCGACGGCGCAGCTCGCGCACCAGCTCGGCCGCCGAGACGCCGCCGATCTCGGCGCCGCACACCAGGCCGTCTCCGGCGCAGGCCGGCAGGCGATCGAACAGCGCCTCGCGGCGGTCGAGCAGGACCTGCTCGGCGCCGACGCCGGCCAGCGCCTGCACCAGCCGGCTGCGTTCGGCGGGGTCGGGTTCGAGCACGTAGACGGTCGGCAAGCGGGCCTCCTCGGCAGCTGCCGCGGTTCCTTCGATGCAGCCCCGATGGTCGCCGCCGAGGGCCGCATGGGGGTATCCGTGCGGCCACCCCAACGCCACCTACGCGCCATCGGGCCGGCTCGGCGCCGCCGCCACTGGGCCAACCGTGCCGGGGCGCGAGCACGGAGATCGCGGCGACCGGACGGAAAGCCGGATCAAGCCGGCGGCTTCGGCGCAGCCTCGACCCGCCCCGGCGCCGGGAAGATCCTCAGCAGCTCCGTCACCGACGCGGCGCCGAGCTTGTCGAGCAGGCGGCTGCGGTGGTGCTCGATCGTGCGGTAGCTCAGGCCCAGCCGGCGCGCGATCTCCTTGCTCGGCAGACCCTGCAGCGCCAACGCCAGCACCTCGCGCTCGCGCGCGCTCAGCCGCGCCAGCCGCGCGTCGGGAATCGCCGATGCCTGCGCCTTCGGCGCGGGCGCCGCGCCGCGGCGGGTCTCGGCATCGAGGCGCAGCGCCTCGTTGATCGCATCGAGCAACTGCTGCTCGCGGTACGGCTTCTGCACGAAGTCGACCGCGCCGTCCTTCACCGCCTTCACCGCCATCTCGATGTCGCCGTGGCCGCTGACGAAGACGATCGGCAGCGTCGCCGCCATCTCCTTCAGCCGCGCCTGCAGCGCGATGCCGCTCATGTGCGCCATGCGCACGTCGAGCACCAGGCAGCCGCCGCGCTGCGGATCGAAGGCATCGAGAAACTGCTGCGCCGATGCGAAGCATTCGGCGCGCAGCCCGACCGACGCCACCAGCTCGACGATCGAGTCGCGGTAGGCGTCGTCGTCGTCGACGACGAAGACGGTCTGCGCGCTCACTGGAGTCCCTTCGGGCTGCGCCCTCCGGTATTCGCCCTTGGGGCGGCCCGGCGGGCTCATCGGTCGGCCTCGTTCGCGAGCGGCAGCGTGAAGCTGAAGACCGCGCCGCCACCCGGCCGGCGCGCGGCGGTGAGTGTGCCGCCGTGGGCCTCGATCAGCCGCCGGGAGATCGCCAGGCCGACGCCCAGGCCCTGCGCCTTGGTCGAACGGAAGGGCTCGAACACGCGCTCGATGTCGTCGCCGGCGATGCCGGGGCCATGGTCGGCGACCTGCACCGACACCGCACCGGCGGCGCGGTCGAGCGCGACCTCGATGCGCCGCGGCGCGCCCGGCCGCGCATCGTCCATCGCCTCGATCGCGTTGCGCAGCAGGTTCAGCACCACCTGCTGCACGTGAATCTCGTCGGCCGGCAGCAGCGGCAGCGCGCCCGCCTGCCGGACCTCGATCTGCAGATCCCGCGCTTCGCACGCGCCGCGCAGCATGTCGACGCAGCCGCGCACGACGCGGCCCGGATCCACCGGCGCGAGCTGCGGGTCGTGGCGCTTGACCATCGCGCGCAGGCGCAGCACCACGTCGCCCGCGCGCGCCGCCTGCCCGACGATGCGCTCGAGCAGCTCGGCCACCTTGGCGGTGTCGGGCGGATCGGCCGCCACGCGCCGGCGTGCGGCGAGCGCGTAGTTCTCGATCGCGCCGAGCGGCTGCGTGATCTCGTGCGCGAGCGCGGTCGACATCTCGCCGACGGTGTGCACCCGCACGATGTGCGCGAAGCGCTCGCGCCACAGTGCGGCTTCGGCCTCGGCGGCGTGCCGGCGCGCCTCGGCCTTGCGCCGTACGTGCAGCATCGCGAACACGTCGGCCAGCAGGCGCAGGCCGGGCAGCAGCGCGTCGGGCCAGTCGCAGGCGGTGCGCACCGCGGCGATCGAGAAGGCGCCGACCAGCTCGCCGCCCACCGCCACCGGCAGCACCAGCAGCGAGCGCACGCCGAGCGCGCGCAGCCACTCGCGGTCGACCTCGGCTTCGCCCGGCAGGGTCTCGAGCGTGGCCGCGTGGACGATCGACTCGGCCTGCAGCCGCGCCGCCACCCACGGCAGCTGTGCGGCCAGCCATTGTTCGGCCGCGGGCGCATCGGCCGAGTACCAGAACATCGTGCGCGTGAAAGCCGCACCGCCGGGGGCGCGCTCCCAGAAGATCACGCGGTCGGCGCCGAGCACGCCGGCCAGGTCGCGCAGGCCGGCCCCGACGATGCCGCCCTCGTCGTGCGCGCTGCCGAGCAGCAGGGCGCCGAGGATGCGCGTGGCCAGGCGTTCGAAGTCGAGCGCGCGCTGGCGCTGCTGCTCCGCATGCTGGCGCGCGAGTACGCCGGCGAAGACGTCGGCGAGCAGCCGCAGGCGCGACAGCAGCGCCTGCGGCCAGCTGCGCTCGCGCCGGATCGCGCCGAAGCTCAGGCCGCCGATCAGCGTGCCGGCCAGGGTCATCGGCATCGTGACATGCGACTTCAGGCCGATCCGCGCGTAGGTGCGGCGGTCCACGTCGGCTTCCGGCGGCAGCTCGTCGAGGCGGGCGAACACCACCGGCCGGCCGGCGCGCGCCATCGCCACCGCCCACGGGGCCTGTGCCGTCGAATCGATCCGGGGCACGGCCGGCAGCCCGCCGGCGGCCCAGGAGTGGGTGGTCTCGATGCGCCCCGTCAGCGGCGAGACCTGCGTCAGCGTGGCCCGGTCGATGCGCAGGGCCTGCACGATGCGGCGCAGCGCGTCCTCGATCGCGCCGTCGATGCGCTCGGTGCCCAGGCCGAGGAAGCCGGCCGACAACTCACCCAGCAGCCGTTCGAACGCGCGCAGTTCGCGCAGGGCGCTGCGGTCGGTCTTGGCGGCGTGGGGCGGTGTCATCGGCGCAGGGGCACTCGGCGGGTCGAACGTCGCGGGCCCGGTCTTCGCGGCCGCGCCCGGGCCTGCGCGGAACGCGCACGAGGCCTTCGTTGCCGTGCATTCTCGGCGCAGCGCCGCCGGTCGGCATCGAGGGTGTCCGCCGGCGGCTTGCCCCGCCGCGCGGGACGACGACCAATGCCCAGCTGCCGCATATCGGGCCGGGGCCGCATGGCCAGCCGCCTGCCGCGATCGTTGCGCCTGTCGGCGCCAGGCCCAGAATGCTGCGCATGGGCCTTGCCGAGCAGCACCTGCGCCGGGTCCTCGCCGCGATGGCGGGGCCGGCGGCGCAGCCGCGCGCGGACCAGGCGGCGGCGGTGGCGGCGCTGGTCGAACAGCGCGCCCGCGTGCTCGTCGTGCAGGCGACCGGCTGGGGCAAGTCCGCCGTCTACTGGGCGGCGACCTCCGCCTTGCGCGCGGAAGGCAAGGGGCCGACGCTGATCGTCTCGCCGCTGCTGGCGCTGATGCGCGACCAGGTCGCCGCTGCCGCGCAGGCCGGGCTGCGCGCGGCCACCGTCAACTCGACCAACCTCGAGGGCTGGGACGCCGTCTTCGAGGACATCGCCAGCGACCGGCTGGACGTGCTGCTGGTCTCGCCCGAGCGGCTGGGCAACCCCGGCTTCGCGCGCCGGCTGCCCGCGCTGGTGGCCGCCACCGGGCTGGTGGTGATCGACGAGGCGCACTGCATCTCCGACTGGGGCTTCGACTTCCGCCCCGACTACCAGCGGCTGGCGAAGACACTGGTGGGCATCGGTGCCGACACGCCGGTGCTCGCCACCACCGCGACGGCCAACCAGCGCGTGACGCAGGACGTCGCGCGCCAGCTCGGGCCGCAGGCACTCACCTTCCGCGGCTCGCTGGCGCGCGCGTCGCTGCGGCTGGCGGTGGTGCCGGGGCTCGGTGCGCTCGAGCGTCATGCCTGGGTGGCCGATGCGCTGGACACCTTTACGGGCTCGGGCATCGTCTACGCGCTCACGGTGGCCGAGACCGAGCGGCTCGCCGGCTTCCTGAAGGCCTGCGGCTTCGCGGTGGCGGCCTACCACGGCGCGCTGGAGACGGCCGCGCGCGAGCGCATCGAGGCGGCGCTGCGCCGCAACGCGCTGAAGGCCGTGGTGGCCACTTCGGCGCTCGGCATGGGCTACGACAAGCCCGACCTGGCGTTCTGCATTCACGTCGGCTCGCCGGCCTCGCCGGTGGCCTACTACCAGCAGGTGGGCCGTGCCGGCCGCGCGCTGGACGACGCGGTGGCCGTGCTGCTGCCGGCGGAGAGCGACGAGCAGATCTGGGCCTACTTCGCGACCGCCGGCGTGCCCGACGAGCAGCGCGTGGGCCTGATCCTCGGCGCGCTGGCCGGGCGAGCGCGGACGCTTGTGGAGCTGGAGAACGCCACCGCGATCCGGCGCGGTCGGCTCGAGGGCCTGCTGAAGATCCTGGCGGTGGACGAGGTCGTGCGGCGCGAAGGCACGGCCTGGGCGCTGACCGGCAAGCCGTGGGTCTTCGATGCCGAGCGCTGGTTGGCGCTGGCGCGGGTGCGCGAGCGCGAAGCCGGCCTGATGCGCGCGTACGCCGGCGGCGCCGGCTGCCTGATGCGCTTCCTGCAGCAGGCGCTCGACGACCCCGAGCCCGGCGACTGCGGGCGCTGCAGCGTGTGCACCGGACGTCTGCCCGGCCCGGGCGCGCGGCCGGGTGCCGCGCGCATCGAGGCGGCGCGCGCCTTCGCCCGAGGGCAGGACGTGGTCATCGAAGCGCGCAAGCTGTGGCCCGCCGGCAGCGCGCGCAAGGGCCGCATCGCCGGCTGCAGCGAAGGGCGCGCACTGGCCTTCGCCGACGACCCGGGCTGGGCCGAGCTGCTGCGGCCACTGTTTGCCCACACCGGTGGTCGCGACGGCCCCGCGCCGCAATCCGTGCTCGACGGGGTCGTCGCCGTGCTCGGCCGTTGGCGACGCAGCTGGCGTGCGCGGCCGGTGGCCGTGGTGCCGATGCCGTCGGCACTGCACCCGCAGCTGATCCGCTCGTTGGCGCGACACATCGCGGCGGTGGGCCGGTTGCCGCTGGTCGACGCGCTGCATCTGGCCGGCCCGCTGCCCGATGCCGACGCCGCGTCCGCGGCGCGGGTGGCGGGGCTGGTGGCGTGATGCTGCCGCTGGCGGGCGTCAAGGTCGTCGAGATCGCCGAGAACCTGGCCGGGCCCTATGCCGGGCAGATCCTGGCGCTGATGGGCGCCGAGGTGCTGAAGGTGGAGCGGCCGGAGGGCGACAATGCCCGCGGCTGGGGCCCGCCGTTCCATGGCGGGATGGCGACGACCTTCCACGCGATGAACCAGAACAAGCGCAGCGTGACGCTCGACCTGCGCGACCAGGGCGACATGGCCTGGCTGCTGGAACGCATCGGCCAGAGCGATGTGCTGGTGCAGAACATGCGGCCGGGTGCCCTGGAGAAGCTGGGGCTGGGGGCGGCGGCGCTGACGGCGGCCAACAGGCGGCTGGTGTACTGCTCGCTGTGGGCGCTCGGGTCGGTGGGGCCGCGGCGGATGTCGCCGGGGTTCGAGCCGATGGTGCAGGCGTTCAGCGGGCTGT
>JAFLDG010000212.1 GCA_017302495.1 Burkholderiales bacterium | reverse complement strand
TGCGCGCGCGCGCCCGCGCCGCCGGCATGCGCGTGCTCGGGCCGAACAGCCTCGGGTTGTTCAACACCGCCGCCGGCTTCTTCGGCACCTTCGCGACCGCGCTCGACGGCGCCTGGCCGCGCGCCGGCGGCATCGGCGTGGCGACGCAGAGCGGCGCCTTCGGCTCGTACTTCTTCGGCATGGCGCAGCAGCGCGGCCTGGGCTTCTCGCACTTCGTCGCCACCGGCAACGAATGGGACGTGGAAGTCGCCGACTGCATCGCCTGGCTCGCGGCCGACCCGGCGACGACGCTGATCGTCACCGCGATGGAAGGCTGTCGCGAAGGCCGCAAGCTGGCCGCGGCGCTGCTGGCCGCCCGCATGGCCGGCAAGCGCGTGCTGGCGATGAAGGTCGGCGTCTCCGAGGCGGGTGCCCGGGCCGCGGCTACGCACACCGGGGCGCTGGCCGGCGGCGACAAGGTGTTCGACGCCGTCCTGCGCGACACCGGCGCGGTCCGCGCGCGCAGCCTGCAGGCGCTGGTCGACGCCGCCCACGTGGCCAGCGTCGGCCCGATGCCGGCGGGCCGCCGGCTGCTGGTGGTGACCACCTCGGGCGGCATCGGCGTGCACGCCGCCGATGCCGCCGACGCCGCCGGGCTCGAGCTGCCGACGCTGGTCGACGACGCGCTGCAGGCCGTGCGCGAGATCGCCCCGCTGGCCGACGGCCGCAACCCGGTCGACACCTCGGCCGGCATCCTGTCGGACCTGTCGGCCTATGCGCGCATCGCCGAGCGCGCGCTCGACGCCCTGCCCTGCGACGCCGTGCTGTGCTGTCTCGCGCACATTGCGCGCAACCCGACGCACTGGGCGCAGCTGCGCGAGCCGCTGGCCGAACTGCGCCGGCGGCATGCCGCCAAGGCTTTCGCCGCCGTGGGCCTCGCCGACGACGCCGTCGCCGACTGGCTGCAGCAGCGGGGCTTCGCCGTCTTCGTCGATCCGTCGCAGGCGGTGCAGGCGCTCGCCGCCTGCGCGCCGGCGGCGGCGGCGACGGGGCTGGCCACGCAGCCGGCGGCGCTGTCGGCCCGCGTGATCGGCGCCACGGTGGCCGGCGAGCACCAGGCCAAGGCGGCGCTGGCCGCGCAAGGCATCCCCTTCGCACCCGAGGTCTTCGTTGCCGATGCCGACGAAGCCGTCCGCGCCGCCGATGCCCTCGGCTGGCCGGTGGTGCTGAAGGTGGTTTCGCCCGACGTGGCGCACAAGACCGAGGCCGGGGGCGTCGCGCTCGGCATCACCGACGCCGCCGCGCTGCGCGCGGCGATCCCTCGGATGCGCGACTGCGTGCTGACGCACCGGCCCGGCGCGCGCATCGACGGCTACATCGTCGCGCGTCAGCTGAGCGGCGGCGTCGAGCTGCTGGTCGGCACGCAGGACGACCCGGTCTTCGGCCCGGTGGTCACGGTCGGCGCCGGCGGCGTGCTCGCCGAGCTGATCGCCGACGTCGAGCTTCGGCTGGCGCCGGTGAGCCAGGCCGAGGCACTGGCGATGCTGCGCGGCACGCGCATCGGCCGCCTGCTCGACGGCTGGCGCGGCGCCGCGCGCGCCGACGTGGCCGCGCTCGCGCGGCTGGTCGCCACGCTGTCCGAGGTGGCCTGGGCGAATCGCGGGCACATCGCCGGCATCGACCTGAACCCGGTGCTCGCGCGGCCCGACGGCGCCTACGCGCTCGATGCGCTGATCGTGGACAGGCCGGGCACGGCATGACCTCGACCGTACGCCCCGAGCACCTGCGCCGGCCCGGACGCAGCGCACCGTGCACCCGCGCGCAGATGCTCGCCCGGGTCGCCCGGTTTGCCACGCGCGCGGCCGACCCCGGCGCGTTCCCTGACCTGCAACAGCAGGGCGGCCGGCGCAGCGTGTCGTACCTGCTGTCTCCGGGCCGGCTCGGCGGGCCGGCACCGATCGACCAACCGCACAACTTCCACCTCTCGGTCTCGACCCTCGCCCGGGGCGTGCGCCCGACCGTTCACGCGCACCCCTACAACGAGGTGTTCATGCCGCTGAACGCGCGCTTCCGGCTGTTCTGGGGCGACGACCTGGCCGAGTCGATCGATCTCGATCCGTTCGACCTGGTGTCGGTGCCGGCGGGGGTGTTTCGCACCTTCGAGAACCTGGACGCGCACGAAGGCCTGATGGTCGCGATCTTCGACCACGGCGGCGATCCGCACACCGGCATCGTCGTCCCGCCCGACGTCTACGAGCGGTACTACCGCGGCTGGAACCCCGGCATGGTCGGGGTGCAGACACCAGCGGAGTGATGCCGTGCGAAGCGACGACCCGGCTCTGACATCGTGCTCGGGAGTCTGCGGGTGAACCTGCTCGAAGTCGACGCGGTGTCGCTCGCCTTCGGCGGCGTCAAGGCGCTGACCGGCGTGTCGATCGGCGTCGAGGCCGGTTCGGTCACCGCGGTCATCGGCCCCAACGGCGCCGGCAAGACCAGCCTGTACAACGTGATCTCGGGCTTCTACCGGCCGCAGCAGGGCCGGGTGCGCTTCGACGGCGCCGACATCACCGAAGTCAAGCCCCACCGCCGCGCCGCGCTGGGCATGGCGCGCACCTTCCAGAACATCGCGCTGTTCCGCGGCCTCACGGTGCTGGAGAACATCAAGCTCGGCGCGCACCACACGCTGAAGGCCGGCCTGCTGGCCGCCGCGTGGTACGCGGGCAAGGCGGCGCGCGAAGAAGCCGAGCTGCGCCGCGAGATCGAGGAGCGCATCGTCGACCTGCTGCACCTGGCCGACTGGCGCGACGCGCCGGTGTCGGCGCTGTCGTACGGGCTGCAGAAGCGGGTCGAGCTGGCGCGCGCGCTGGCGATGCGCCCGCGCCTGCTGATGCTCGACGAACCGGTGGCCGGCATGAACCGCGAGGAGAAGGAGGACATGTCGCGCTACATCCTCGACGTGCGCGAGGAATGGGACGTGACCGTGCTGCTGATCGAGCACGACTTCGGCATGGTGATGGACCTGTCGGACCGCATCCACGTGCTGAACTTCGGCTGCAAGCTCGCCAGCGGCACGCCGCAGCAGGTGGCCGACGACCCGGCGGTGGTCGAGGCCTACCTCGGGGAGCAGCGATGAGCACGCGCCGGGCCGCCCCAAGCGTGCGAACCCCCTCGGGGGGCGGGCGCGCAGCGCCCTGGGGGCCGACATGAGCCTCTTTCTGGAGTACTCGCTGGTCGGCCTGGCCTCGGGCGGCATGTACGCGCTGATCGCGCTCGGCTTCGTGCTCGTCTTCAAGGGCACCGGCGTCTTCAACTTCGCGCAGGGCGAGCTGATGATGGTCGGCGCCTACGTCTACCTGAGCGTCACGCAGTTCCTCGGCGCGCACTGGGCCTTCGGGCTGCTGGCCGCGGTGGCGGCGGGCTTCGCGCTCGGCGCGCTGATCGAGCGCAGCGTGCTGCGCCCGCTGGCCGGCCAGCCGACGCTGGCGATCGTCATGGCTACGGTGGGCATCGGGCTGGTGTTCAAGGGCGCGGCCGGCCTGATCTTCGGCCCCGACCAGCGCCAGCTGCCCGAGCTGCTGCCGCGCAAGCCGGTGTTCCTGGGCGAGATGCCGATCCCCGGCGGCGTGTTCTGGACCTTCGTCGTCAGCCTGGGCATCGTGCTCGCCTGCCTGGCCTGGTTCCGCTTCACGCGCAGCGGCGTGGCGATGCGCGCCGCCGCCTCCAGCCAGGCCAACGCCTTCGCGGTGGGCATCGACGTGCCGGCGATCTCGGCCGCCACCTGGGGCCTGGCGGCTTCCACCGGCGCGCTCGCCGGCGTGCTGCTGTCGGCGCTGAACAGCCTGACGCCGCACCTCGGCGACCTGGCGCTGGCGGTGCTGGCGGTGCTGATCGTCGGCGGGCTGGACAGCCTGGGCGGCGTGATCGTCGGCGGGCTGGTCATCGGCTGGCTGCAGGCGATGACCGGCGCCTACCTCGGCGGCAGCTGGCGCGAGGTGATGCCGTACCTGGTGGTGCTCGCGGTGCTGCTGGTGCGGCCGCACGGCCTGTTCGGCCGCAAGGAGATCGAGCGCATATGAACTCCCCTGCCGGCTTCAGCCTGCTCGGCCCGCGCTTCGGCGTGCTGCCGCGTTCGCACGCCGACGCCGAGCGGCGGCTCGACAGCCCGCTGCGCCGCGCCGGCTTCGGCGCGCTGCTGGCCGCGCTGGTGCTGCTGCCCTTCGTCGCCGACGGCTACATCGTCTACATGGCCTGCCTGGTGGCGATCACCGTCATCAGCGTGGTCGGGCTGAACATCCTCACCGGCTACACCGGGCTGCTGTCGATCGGCCACGCCGCCTTCAACGGCGTCGGCGCCTTTG
Organism: Burkholderiales bacterium; assembly: GCA_017302495.1. GTDB lineage: Bacteria > Pseudomonadota > Gammaproteobacteria > Burkholderiales > Burkholderiaceae_C > Rubrivivax. The sequence continues at coordinate 3,028 of JAFLDG010000212.1, read as the reverse complement.
CCTGCGCGGTGGCCGCGACGCACTGGGGCCTGCCGTTCTGGCTGGCGATCCCCTTCGGCGGGCTGGTCGCGTCGGCGGCCGGCGTGCTGGTCGGGCTGCCGAGCCTGCGCATCAAGGGGCTGTACCTGGCGATCGCCACGCTGGCGGCGCAGTTCATCTTCCTGTTCGTGGTGCAGCACTGGGCGTCGGTCACCGGCGGCGACCGCGGCCTGCAGGTGCCGTCGCCGCAGCTCGGCGGCCTGCGGCTGGACAGCGACTTCCGCCTGTACTGGCTGATCGTGCCGATCGCGGTCGCGATGTGCGTGTTCGCCGCCAACCTGTTCCGCACGCGCATCGGCCGCGCCTTCATCGCCGTGCGCGAGCGCGACTACAGCGCCGAGGTGCTGGGCATCGACCTGCTGCGCACCAAGCTGCTGAGCTTCGCGCTGGCCTCGTTCTACGCCGGCATCGCCGGCGCGCTGATGGCCTACTTCTTCCGCATCGCCAACCCCGAGCAGTACGGCTTCGGCGCGTCGATCCTGCAGCTCACCGCGGTCATCGTCGGCGGGCTCGGCTCGATCCTCGGCTCGGTGCTGGGCAGCCTGTTCATGGTCGCGCTGCCTGAAGCGCTGAAGGGGCTGGCCACCGCGCTGGCCGGCGCCGACTCGGCGCGCGTGGCGGTGCTGCTGGCCTCGGCGCGCGAGCTGGTGTTCGGGCTGCTGATCGTCGGCTTCCTGCTGTTCGAGCCCTTCGGCCTGGCCGAGATCGTGCGCCGGCTGCGCGCGCGGCTGGCGGTGTGGCCTTTCCGCAGCTGATCCGCGCTGCATTTCAACCTGGAGACAAGAGCATGCCCACCACCCGCCGCCATTCGCTGAAGCTCATCGCCGCGGCCACGCTGCTGCCGGCCGCGCTGCCCGCCTTCGCCCAGGGCAGCGACATCGTCTTCGGCGCCACGCTGCCGCTGTCCGGCCCCTTCGCCGCGGTGGCGAAGGACCAGCTCGAAGGCATGAAGGACTACTTCGACCACGTCAACGCCAACGGCGGCATCCGCGGACGCAAGGTGCGTCTGGTGGCCGAGGACACGCAATACAAGGTCGACCAGGCGATCGCCGCGTGGAAGAAGTTCATGGCCTCGGACAACCCGGTGGCGGTGTTCGGCGACGGCACCGGCTTCGTGCGCGCCTCGGCGCAGGAGAACAACGAGCGCTACAAGGTGATGATGACCTCCACCTCCTACGCCTCGGACCTGGAGGACCCGGCCAAGTACGGCTTCCACTTCATGAGCGGGCCGAACTACAGCGAGGCGGTGGACGTGCTGTTGCAGTACGTGAAGAACAACCACAAGGGCGGCGGCAAGCCGAAGCTGGCGGTGATCCACAGCGCCAGCGAGTTCGGCCGCGACCCGCTGGAGCACATCAGGAAGCGCAGCGCCGCGCTCGGCATCGACCTGGTGCTGGTGCTGGAGATGAAGTTCACCGGCACCGACGCCGCGGCCGAGACCATCAAGCTGCGCCAGGCGCGGCCCGACTACACGCTGATCCACGGCTTCGGCGGCGCGCCGATCTTCCTCGAGGTGATCAAGCTGGCCAAGGACTACGGCCTGCAGACGCAGTTCATGGGCACCTTCTGGGAAAGCTCGCGCACGCTGATGAAGCGCGCCGGGCCGGCGGCCGACGGCTTCCTCGGCGTCAGCAACTACGCCTGGGTGACCACCGGCAGCCACGCGCCGATGCTCGAGGCGATCGACGAGATCAAGCGCAAGCGCGACCCGAAGTACGACGGCGTGCCCGACATCTACTACATGCAGGGCTGGATGTCGGCGATGCTGATGGCCAAGGCCGCCGAGCAGGCGCTGGCGCAGGGCAAACCGCTCACCGGCGAGGGCCTGCGCGACGCGCTGCGTGCGACCAAGAACTGGGACACCGGCGGCGTGATCGGCGCGCCGGTGACCTTCGTCAACAACAGCATCCCGCTGGCGCAGGTGGTGCGCTTCGAGGCGGCGAAGGACTTCGTGCCGACGCCGGTGTCGGGCTGGATCAACGTCGACCGCAGCTGAGCCGATGGACCTCGCGCTGCAGGTCAGCAGCCTGGACGTGACCTACCAGGGCGTGCTGCAGGTGCTGCAGGGCCTGTCGCTGCGCGTGCCGCGCGGCCAGGTGGTGGCGCTGCTCGGCTCCAACGGCGCCGGCAAGACCACCACGCTGAAGGCGGTGACCGGGCTGCTGCCGCTGGAGAAGGGCGCGATCAGCGGCGGCAAGGTGATGTTCGACGGCCGCGACACCACGCGGCTGGCGCCGCACCTGCTGGCGCGCCGCGGCCTGTACCACGTGCGCGAGGGGCGGCAGCTGTTTACCGACATGACGGTCGAGGAGAACCTGATCGCCGCGTGCAACGCGCTCGGCGGCCGGCATGCGCCGCCGAAGGACTTCGACGAGGTCTACGGCTACTTCCCGCCGCTGCGCGCGCGCGCGCGCGACATCTGCGGCTACCTATCCGGCGGCGAGCAGCAGATGCTCGCCATCGGCCGCGCGCTGGTGGCGCGGCCGGCGCTGATCGTGCTCGACGAGCCTTCGCTCGGCCTGGCGCCGAAGGTGGTGGCCGAGATCTTCGCCACGCTGCGTCACATCAACCGCAGCACCGGCGTGTCGATGCTGGTGGTCGAGCAGAACGCGCGCGTCGCGCTGGCGCATGACGACCACGCCTACATCCTGGAGGCCGGGCGCATCGTGCTCGAAGGCCCGGCGGCCGAACTCGCCGACAACCCCGAGGTGAAGAGCTTCTACCTCGGCGGCGCCTCGGCCGCGGGCGGCCGCAAGAGCTTCCGCGACGTCAAGCATTACCGGGCGGCCAAGCGATGGCTGAGCTGAGCACCGCCGCCGCTGCGCCGCGCCCGGCGCCCGCCGCGCCGCCGCCCCACCCCGCGGCGGCCGGCGCCGCGGACGAAGACACGCTGGTGCAGCGCCTGGCCTGGCGCGCACGCGCGCACCCGCAGGCCGCCGCGTTCCTGCAGAAGCGCCACGGCGTGTGGCGCGAGTGGCGCTGGGCCGAG
>JAFLDG010000211.1 GCA_017302495.1 Burkholderiales bacterium | reverse complement strand
GGCCTGCGCGGCGCTCGCGCGCGCCAGCACCTCCCCGAGCGTCTCCAGAGAGGCCGCCACGCCACGGCCCTCGTGGAGCGCGGCGCGGATGCCGTCCACGCCGGCCGACACGCTGGCCAGCTGAGCCACCGCGCGCACCGTGGGATCCTCGCTCTGATCCCCCATCACCTGCACCCGCTTGAACCCGCGCTTGATCTCGTCCCAGCGCTCTCGCTCAGCAGCCGTCATCCGCCCGCGCAGCTCGGCCAGCTTCAGCAGGTTCTGCTCGGCGCCGGTGGTGAGCGTCTGCGACTCACCCCGGTAGTGATCGTCCACCAGACGGTCGAGCTCGTCGTCGGTCATGGCTGCCACGACCTTCTCGGTGAGCTTGTTCATGTTCCGGTAGCTGCCCTGGAGCTTAAAGGGCGGCTCGTTGCGGTACGCGTCGTCCTGCGACGCCGAGGCGATGTACTGGCGGTTCACCGCCAGCAGCGTGCGCTGCACCTTGGCCAGCCGCACCAGCACCGCCACGATCTCCTCACGCTCCGCCGCCGAGTACGGGTGCACCAGCTCGCTGGCCGGCACGGCCTCGCCGGCCGCCATGCGCAAGAAGCGCTCGAGGTCGGCCGGGTCACGCGCCGCCAGCGGCGCCAGGACCGGGCTCGAGGTCAGCGCGTTCTCCAGGTACGAGAGCGCAAAGAGGTGGTCCTTGCCCGTCAGCACCTCACCGAGGTTGTAGGTGTCGGCGCGGTTGGCCAGCATGTCCGGGATCCGAAAGCGATCGCCGGACTCCGTGTATGGGTTGCCGGCCATGACCACGCAGAACTTCTTGCCGCGCAGGTCGTAGGTGCGCGTGCGGCCCCGCCACACGCCCTCGATCTTGCGCTGCGCATCGCACAGCGAGATGAACTTCTGCAGCAGCTCGGGGTGCGTGTGCTGGATGTCGTCGAGGTACAGCATCACGTTGTTGCCGAGCTCGAGCCCGAGGTTGATCTTCTCCACCTCCTGGCGGGCCGTGGCGTTGGGCGCCTCGGCCGGATCCAGCGAGGTCACGCCGTGACCGAGCGCTGGCCCGTTGACCTTCATGAAGATCATCCCCAGGCGGTTGGCCACGTACTCCATCAGCGTGGTCTTGCCGTACCCGGGCGGCGAGACCACCAAGAGCAGGCCCATCAGATCGGTGCGCTTCTTGTCGCCCGCGGCGCCCAGCTGCTTGGCCAGGTTGTCGCCGATGAGCGGCAGGTACACCTCGCTGATGAGCTTGTTGCGAACGAAGGACGTCAGCACCTTGGGCTCCAGCTCGCCCAGGCGCAGCCGCCGTCGCTCGCGCTCCACCAGCTCGGCCCGCTGCTGGCGATAGGCCCGAAAGCCCGGCACACGCACGTCCACGAAGGTCCGTAGCCGCGTGATCACCTCGTCGAGCACCAGCGGCAGCGTGCGGTCCACGATGCGCGGGTGCTGCCCGAGCAAGCCGGTCACGGTGGCCCGCGTGAGCGCCGCGCTGGGCGCCCGCGTCAGTCGCCCCTCGGTGAGCACCAAGGCCGTGGCCTCATCGACGACCGACGCCCAGCGCACGCGATCGGCGTCCTCGCGCGAGCTCACGAAGGCCTCCAGCCAGGCGCGCACCACGGCATGTCGCGCGCCTACAGCCGCCGCGACCAGCGCACGCTGATCGACGAGCCACGCCGCGCGGCCGTCGCCGCCAACACGCCCAGCCCGGCGGCCATCAGCGCCCAGCTTCCCGGCTCGGGTACGGCTGCGGTCGGGCTCGGCGCCGCGATCGGGCCCAGCGACGCCGGCGACGGCGGCAGCGCCGACGAGACGAGATAGCTGAAGTCGGCCCCCTGGGCGCCGGAGGCCGTCAAGCTGAACGACAGCGTCAGGCTGCGCGCGCCGGCGCCGAAGTTGCCGAGGCTGATGACGCGGTCGTCGAAGTACGCCTCGGCGGTGGCCAGGTCGGTGATGGTCGTCGAGAAGATCGAGTTCGCGCCGTTCTTCGCGCTCAGGCTCAGCGACTCGAAGCCGCCGCCGTAGCTCGTGAAGTCGAGCAGGCCGAGCGTCAGCCGGGTCGTCGCGGTCGGCGAGAACGTGTAGACCGTCTCCACGGGGTCGCCTCCGCCCGCACGCGCGTCGCGGCGCCCGTCACCAGGTCGGTCGTGGCCTTCGCCACGATGCCGACCGAGCCGCCGTCGCCACCCGTGGTCCGGGCTGTCGCGCTGCCGCCGTTGCCGGAGGCGTTGGCCGTGGCCTGCAGGTACGACACGCCCACTCCCGCCGCCTGCGCCAGGGTCGAGGCCCAGCCGGGGCCCGAGAAGGCCGGCCGGTCGGCGCCCGTGGTGGTCTCGGCGCGGGATCTTGTCGCTGGGCCCGCGGGGCTTGCCTGCGTGGCCCTGCTGGCGGACACCTTCACCGTGGCGGTGGTGAATCGCGATGGCCGCGTTGGCGAGACCTTCCCTGCCGTCGTCCGGGCCTGCAAGGGGCAGCCGGTGGTCCCGCACGCGGGCCCCGAGGACGCCATTGAGCTACGCAGCGCGAGGCCTGGGCGGGTCCTGCTGGCGCCGCTGGTGCGGCAGCCGTGGCTATTGCCCAGCGGGTGGCAATCGAACAGTGCGCTTGAAGTCAGCGATCAGCGAGACACTGCTCTGCGTGCATAGGCCTGACGGCCCCCCGCAGGATGGCAGCAGGTCGATGCGTTCACGCCCGTCACCCAGTGGCTCGCGAGTGGCCCTAAATGCCCACGTTTGCGAGTACCTTGGAGCGCCGTAGGTCTCGATGACCGTATCAGTAGCGACCCGGATCTTGTATCCGGCGTTCCGGGCAGTAACCACTGCAGGCGCAGCGAAGGGGCTCAACGAGCCAATCCCTGTCCCGCTTCCCCGGACGACCGAGGTCGACACCTTGTACCCAGCCCGGGCCCAGACGATGTACCCATCCGGGTCGCCGCCTCGCTCCGAATCTCTTTCAGATCAAGGATCTGCCTGCAAGGCTTGGGGTGGCTGATGGGACTCGAACCCACGACGACCAGAATCACAATCTGGGACTCTACCAACTGAGCTACAGCCACCGTCGAGCGAGAAATTATAGTCGCCACCCCTGCGGCGGCCGGGTCAGTTCGCCGGCGCCGACGCGGCCCGCGCCGCAGGCTTGATCTCCGCCTTGAAACGTGCCTTCAGCGCGTCGAGGTAGGCCTGCATCTCGGCGTTGCCGACCGCCTGGGCATACTGCGCCTGCAGCGGCTGGCGGCCGGCGGCCTCGGCCGGCAGCACCTGCATCACGCGCGCGACGAGGTAACCCTGCGCGCCGAGGTCGACGCCCACCGCCTGCGGCAGCCGGCTCGCATCCGCGGCGAGCACGGCCTCGACCGCCGGGCGCGGCAGGCCCTGCGGCGCGGCGCGGCCGATGGTCAGCGTTTCCGGCAGCGCGGTGTTGCTGCCACCCTTCAATTGCGCGAGCAGCGCCTCGCCCTCCTTCTTCGCCAGCGCAGCCGCCTGCTGCGTGACCAGGGCCTCGCGCACACGCTCCTTCACTTCGGCCAGCGGCAGCGTGCGCGCCGGCGTGTACTCGACGATGCGCGCCGCGGCGAGCTGGCTCGGCCCGGTCTCGACCGCGTCGGTGTTGCGTTTGTTGCGCACGCTGTCGTCGGCGAACACCGCCTCCAGCAGCTTGGCCGAGGCCAGCGGCCCGGCCGCACCCGCGCCCGGCATGCGCTGCACGGTGGCGCTGCGCTTCTGCAGCTTGAGCTTGTCGATCACCGGCTGCAGGCTGTCGGACTGTTCGTAGACCGTGTTCGTGAACTGCTCGGCGGCTTCGGCATAGCGCTTCTGCGCGAGCTGCTTCCTCACCTCGTCGTCGACCTGCGCGCGCACCGCGTCGAAGGGCTTCTTCTCGCCGCCGCGCACCGCATCGAGGCGAATGATGTGGTAGCCGAACTCGCTCTCGACGAGGTTGCCGATCTCGCCCGGCTTCATCGCGAACACCGCGTCCTCGAAGGGCTTGACCATCGCACCGCGGCCGAAGTAGTCGAGGTCGCCGCCGCGCTCGGCGCTGCCCGGATCCTGGCTGTTCTTGCGCGCCAGCTCGGCGAAGGCCGCAGGGTTGCGGCGCAGTTGCTCGAGCAGCGCCTCGGCGCGTGCCTTGGCCTGCTGCCGCGCCTCCTTCGACGCGGACGCGTCGACCGCGATCAGGATGTGGCTGGCGCGCCGCTCCTCGGCCGCGGTCCAGCGGCTGGCGTTCTCGTCGTAGTAGCGGCGCAGGTCCTCCTCGGGCACCGCGAGGCCGGCCTTCAGCGCCTGCGCGTCGAGCACGACGTACTCGATGGTCGCCTGCTCGGGCGCGCGGTACTCGGCCTCGTGCGCCTTGTAGTAGGCCTCGATCTCGGCGTCTGAGGGCTGCGCCTTCGCGCGGTAGTCCTCGACGCGGAAGCGCTGCAGCTGCAGCTGCCGGCGCTGCAGCAGCGCATCGAGCGCGGGTGCCGACACCGCCTCCGGCGCGAGCACGCTGCCGCCGACGCCGAGCAGCACCTGGCGCATCGCCAGGTCCTGCCGCAGCCGCTCGGCGAACATCTCCGAACTCATGCCCTGGGCGGCGAGCAGCTCGCGGTTGACGCTGCCGTCCGGGTTGCGCAGCGGCGCGAACTGGGGGTCCTCGGCGAAGGCCCGCTGCAGCTCGGCATCGCTGACGCGCAGGTGGCCGTGCGCGGCGGCGGCCATCAGCACGCGCTCGCGCACGAGCCCGTCGAGCACCTCGGCCCGCAGCTGCGGCGTGTCGAACAGCTTGATGTCGACGCCCGGCATCTGCTGCCGCATGCGCTCCACCTGGCGCTGAGTGGTCGCATCCCACTCGGCGCGCGTGATGCCCTGGCCGTCGACGCTGGCCACGCGGGCCTCGGCTTCGCCGGTGAAGCGCGAGTAGCCCTGCACGCCGAAGAAGACGAAGGACGGGAAGATCAGCAGCACCAGGATGCCCTGGAACAGCCGGGTGTGGTTGCGGACGAAGTCGAACATGGGCGACGAAGGGTGCGGTGCGTGGCGGGCCGCGTCGTCCGCTTCGGGCCGGCGACGGCATGCGGTGTCCAGAGCAGACCGGGTACGCGGTGCGGTGCCGGCGCGGCAGGCCTTGCGCCTGCGCACGCGCCGCGCGCGAGGAGCGCAGATTCTAAGCCGCGGGCCGCGGCCTGCGGCCGGGGCTGAAGACCGTGGTGGGTGCTGAGGGTGTCGAACCCCCGACCTACGCCTTGTAAGGGCGCCGCTCTACCGCTGAGCTAAGCACCCGCGGATGCCCGGCAACTAGCGGATCGCGTCCTTCAACGCCTTGCCGGGCTTGAACTTCGGCACCTTGGCCGGCTTGATCTTGATCGCCGCGCCGGTGCGCGGGTTGCGGCCGGTGCGGCCGGCACGCTTGGAGACGGCGAAGGTACCGAAGCCGACGATCGTGACCGTGCCGCTCTTCTTCAAGGTCGACCGCACACCGACGACGAAGGCGTCGAGGGCGCGGGTCGCCGCCGCCTTGGACAGGTCGGCCTGAGTGGCAATGTGCTCGATCAGCTCCGCTTTGTTCATGAACTCGCCCCTCGTCGCCGGTGCTTGTGCTGCTTGTGGATGGTGGGTGAAAGCGGTGCGGTACCTGCCGCACTGGCCTCGCGAAGATTAGAGCCGCTGCGCTTCCGCAGTGTCAAGGCCGGGGCGCATTCTAGGTGCATTCCCCCCGCGAAACGGGGATCGCCGCGGCCTTGCGATGCGCTCCGGGCTTGCCTTCGATCAAGGCCGCGCATCGTGCGCCGCGCCGCCGGAGCGCCACGGTTCGCGCACGACCAGCGCGACCCCGACCGCGGTGACCACCAGGCCCGCGAGCACCGCCGGCGTGAGCCGTTCACCGAACAGCGCCCACGCGAGCAGCGCGGTGCACGGCGGCACCAGGTACATCAGGCTGGCCACGTGCGTGGCCGCACCGCGCTGCATCAGCAGGTACAGCAGCGAGCTGCCGCCGAGCGTGAGCACGAGCACCGACCAGGCCATCGCGCCGCCGAGCGCCGGCCCCCAGCGCATCGGCTCGGTCTCGGCCAGCGCGAACGGCAGCGTCACGACGAAGGCCGCGGCCAGCTGCACGAGGTTCGCCGTGCGCACGTCGCACGGCGCGACGAAACGCTTCTGGTACAGCGTGCCGGCCGTGATCGACAGCAGCGCCGCGAGGCTCAGGCCCAGGTTCGCCGCCGTGACCTCGCCGACACCGAGCTTGTCGCCGACCACCAGCAGCAGCCCGGCCAGGCCGAGCGCGAGGCCGAGCCACTGACGCGGCGCGATGCGCTGCCGCGGCCGCCCGACCCCGGCGACCCAGAGCGCGGTCAGCACCGGCTGCAGGCCGACGATCAGCGCGCAGGTGCCGGCGCCGAGGCCGAGCTTGACCGCGCTCCACACCCCGCCGAGGTAACCCGCGTGCACCAGCAGCCCGACCACCGCCAGGTGCGCGCCCTGCGCCCGGCTGCGCGGCCAGGCGGCGCGCGCGAACGTGACCCAGAGCGCGAACACCCCGACCGACAGCGCGAAGCGCCAGGCGAGGAAGCCCATCGGCGGCGCGTGCGGCATGCCGAAGCGGGCGACGACGAAGCCGGTGCTCCAGATCAGCACGAACACCGCCGGCATCCAGGCCAGCGCGGCCGCGGCGGGCGCGCCGGCGGCCGCGGTGCGCGTCATCGCACCTTCGCGCGGATCTCGGGCAGTGCGCGGCGCAGGTAGTAGGCCATCGACCAGACGGTCAGCACGCAGGCCAGATAGATCAGCACGGTGCCCCAGATGCGCGTGTCGATCACGCCGAACAGCGCGCCGTCGTAGAGCAGGAACGGAATCGCGACCATCTGCACCACGGTCTTCAGCTTGCCCAGCAGGTTGACCGCGACGCTGCGCGCCGCGCCGATCTGCGCCATCCACTCGCGCAGCGCCGAGATCGCGATCTCGCGGCCGATGATGACCAGCGCAACGATCGCGTTCACGCGGTCGAGCTGGAGCAGGATCAGCAACGCCGCGCAGACCAGGAACTTGTCGGCCACCGGGTCGAGGAAGGCACCGAACGAAGAGGTCTGCTTCAGCCGGCGCGCGAGCCAGCCGTCGAGCCAGTCGGTCAGCGCGACCGCGATGAACAGCACGGTCGCCGTCAGGTTGCGCGTCGGCGCGTCGAGCGGCAGGTAGAACACGCCGACGACGAGCGGAATCGCGAACACGCGGCCCCAGGTCAGCGCCGTCGGCACGGTCAGGAACATCGGAGCATTGTGCCCGCGAACCGTGACGGGGCCGTCGGGCGGCCCGATCCGCACGCCTGCGGCGCGGGGC
>JAFLDG010000210.1 GCA_017302495.1 Burkholderiales bacterium | reverse complement strand
GCGGCGAAGCCGGCGATGCCTGCGCCGAGCACCCCGAGCGACGCCGCCTTCGGCTCGCCGACATCGCGCCGCAGCACGCGCAGCGCCGGCACCTGCGCCAGCTGCAGCACCGGCGGCAGGCCGAAGGCGAGCAGCAGCGTCATGCCGACCCCGAGGCCGAACAGCGCCGGCATCGGCCCGGGCGCCGGCAGCTGCGCGTCGACCAGCCCGGCCAGCAGCCAGACGAAACCGAAGTGCACGAGTCCGCCGACGGCGACCCCGGCCACGCTCGCGGCCAGCCCGATGCCGGCGAACTCGAGCGCGTAGGCGCGCGCGATCCGCGCCTGCGCCAGGCCGAGCACCCGCTGCATCGCGCAGTCGTCGAGGTGGCGCTGCGCGAAATCGCGCGCGGCGATCGCGGTGGCCACCGCCGCCAGCAGCGCCGCGAGCAGCGCGACCAGGTTCAGGAACTTCGCGGCGCGGTCCAGCGTCTGCCGCATCTCGGGCCGGCCGCTGTCGAGCGACTCGATGCGCACGCCGCGCAGCGGCGCGTCCTTGATGCGCGCCTCGGCCCACTTCACGTACTCGGCGAGGCGCCGCTCGGCCCCCGGCGGCGCGGCGAGCGCGAGCCGGTAGGTGATGCGGCTGGCCGGCTGCACCAGGCCGGTTTCGGCCAGGTCGGCGTCGTTCAACAGCACGCGCGGCGCGAAGGCCATGAAGCCGGCGCCGCGGTCGGGCTCGACCACGATCAGCTTCGCGATCGTGAACGCCGAGTCGCCGAGCAGCAGCTCGTCGCCGAGCTTCAGTTCGAGCGCATCGAGCAGCGCCGGATCGACCCAGACCGTGCCCCGCGCCGGCGCGCCGGCCACCTCCTGCACCGGCGCGTCGGGCGCGTCCTTCAGCTGCAGCTTGCCGCGCAGCGGATAGGCCGCGCCGACCGCCTTGACCCCGACCAGCCGCGCCGCGCCGCCGAGTTCGTCCGGCGCGCGGCCCATGCTCGGGAAGCTCAGGCTGTTCGCGCTCGTCAGGCCGAGCCCGCGCGCGCGTTCCACCAGTTCGGCCGGCGCCGGCTGGTCGCTGGCGATCACCGCGTCGCCGCCGAGCAGCGCGCGCGCATCGCGCGCCAGGCCGCGATCGAGCCGGTCGGCGAAGAAGCCGACCGCGGTCAGCGCCGCCACCGCCAGCAGCACGGCGAAGGCGAGCAGGCGCAGTTCGCCGGCGCGGAAGTCGCGCTGCGTCTGGCGCCAGGCGAGGCTGAAAGCGGACGGTGGACGGATCGGCGCATCGTTCATCGGCGCTACGGTAGCCGAAGGCGGGGGCCGGCGCTTCGGCGAGAATCCTTCGCCCCGCCCGCCGCTGGCCTGCACCGATGCCGGAAATCGTCTTCAAAGGCAAGGAGTACGTCTACAACCACCACCTGACGGTGCCCTACCGGCCGCTGGTGGCGGTGCCGGACAAGGGCATCGGCGCGCCCGACCTGGGCGGCAACCTGGTGATCCACGGCGACAACCTGCACGCGCTGAAGAGCCTGCTGCCGCGTCATGCCGGCCAGGTGGACCTGGTCTTCATCGACCCGCCGTACAACACCGGCAACGAGGGCTGGTGCTACAGCGACGGCGTGAACTCGCCGATCATGCGCGAGTGGCTGAGCAGCAATCCGGTCGATGCCGAGGACATGCTGCGCCACGACAAGTGGCTGTGCATGATGTGGCCGCGCCTCGTGCTGCTGCGCGAGCTGCTGAGCGAACGCGGCTCGCTGTGGATGACGCTCGACGACAACGAGGTGCATCGGGCGCGGATGGTGCTGGATGAGGTGTTCGGCGATGACGGGTTTGTCGCGAGCTGCATCTGGCACAAGATGGACAGCCCGAAGAACACGGCGCGACAGTTCAGCGTAGACCATGATTACCTGCTCGTGTACGCGAAGCAGGCAAGCGAATGGACGCCGCGCCTGTTGCCGCGATCAGAAGGCATGCTGGCGCGATACCAGAACCCGGACGGCGACCCGCGCGGGCCTTGGTTGTTGAGCGACCTGGATGCCCGCAATCCGTACTCGAAGGGCCTGTACTCGATCACCACTCCAAAGGGTCGGGTCATCGAAGGTCCGCCGAAGGGAAAGTACTGGCGCATCAGCAAAGAGAAGTTTGACGAGATGCACGCCGACAACCGCATCTGGTGGGGTGCCGACGGCAACGCCGCACCAAACATCAAGCGCTTCCTGAGCGAGGTGAAGGAAGGGGTCGTGCCCCAGACGATCTGGCACTGGGAGGACGTTGGCAGCACCCGCAACGCCAAGACCGAGCTGCTGAACGTCATGGCGTCGGGCGCAGAACACGAGGTGTTCGTCACGCCGAAGCCCGTGTCGTTGGTCGAACGGGTGCTCGAAATCGGCGCCGACGACGACGCCCTGGTCCTCGACAGCTTCGCCGGCAGCGGCACCACCGCGCATGCGGTGCTGAAGGCGAACGCGAAGGACGGCGGCACGCGGCGCTTCATCCTTGTCGAAGGCGAGGCCTACGCCGACTCGCTGACCGCCGAGCGCGTGCGCCGCGCGATCGGCGGTTACGCCTGGGTCGGCACCCAGCGCGAGACGCTGCTCGAGCAGAAGTTGACCTTCACCCAGTTCAGGAAGTCGGCCGAATGGCTCGAGCAGATCCGCGCGATCGAGCTGCGCGAGGGCTTCGCCGAAGCCGACCTCGCCGACGCTGCGAGCACCGCGACCCGGCGCTTCGACAAGATCACGACCGGCATCGACGACGGCGTGCTGCGCGTGGTCGGCGAGCGCCGCATCGCCGAACGCGCGCCGGGGCTCGGCGGCAGCTTCACCTTCTGCACGCTCGGCGAGCCGGTCGAGCTGGAGAAACTGCTGGCGGGCGAACGGCTGCCGGCTTTCGACGCGCTCGGCGCCTGGCTGTTCTACACCGCCACCGGCGCCACGCTGCCGCCGATCCCGCAAGACGCGCCGCGCTGGTACCTGGGCGAGGCGCAGGACCGGCATGTCTGGCTGGTGTACGAGCCCGACCTCGGCTTCCTGAAGTCGCCCGAGGCCGCGCTGACGCTGACGCTGGCGCGCACGCTGCAGGCCTGGGGCACGGCGCGCGGCGACGGCAAGGGGCATCTGGTGTTCGCGCCGGCCAAGTACCTGAGCAACCGGCAGCTGCTCGACCACGGCCTGGTCTACGCGCCGCTGCCCTTCGCGCTGTACCGGGAGAGCTGACGCCGATGGATGCGCAGGCACGCAAACGCTTCGAACAGCAGCGCGGCTACTTCGAGCAGGCGCTCGCCCGGCTCGGCGAAGTGCTGCCGCTCGACGAGGGCGACATCGTGCGCGACGCGCTGATCAAGCGCTTCGAGTTCACCTTCGAGATGGCGTGGAAGGCGCTGTACCGCTTCCTGCTCGGCCAGGGCGAGCGCGTGGCGGCCAAGGCCTGGGATGTGCTGCCGCTGGCTTTCCAGAGCCTGCTGATCGACGATGCCGACGTCTGGGACCGGATGCGCGAGCTGCGCAACCGCACCAGCCACGAGTACGACCGCGCCAAGGCCGTCGAGGCGGCGGCGTTCATCCGCGCCGACGCCTGGCCGGCCCTGTGCCGGCTGCGCGACGAACTGGCGCGCCGCTGATGGACGCCGCTTCGGGGTTCGGCATCGCCCCGGGTCAGCTCGCCAAGCTGCGTGCCGCCGTCGCCGCCGTGCCGGCGCTGCGGCGGGTGTGGATCTACGGCTCGCGCGCGCGCGGCGACGCCCGGCCCGATTCCGACATCGATCTGGCGATCGAGACCGACGGCGACGCTCCGGCCGTGCTGGCCGACCTGGATGCGCGCATCGAGGCTGCCGGGCTGCTCTACCGCGTCGACACGGTGGCGCTGGGCCCGAAGCTCGATGACCGCTTCCGCGCCGAGCTCGAAGCCGAGAAGCGGCTGTTCTGGCCGCCCGCGGCAGCGGCCGGTACCGGGCCGCTGCCGGCAGGCGTCGCGCTGAAGGCGTTCCAGGCCGACGCGCTGCAGTCGCTGGCCGGCTACCTGGCCGAGCTGAAGCGGCACGCGGCGCAGGCCGACGCCGCGATGCAGGCGTTGCGCGCGATGAAAGGCATGGAGGACCTGGCACGCGAGGCGTCGGACTACCCGAAGAAGGCCTGGGCCGCGCTCAAGGCCGCCGGGGCGCTGCCGCCGGCGCATGCGGCGCGCGCGCATTCGAGCCGCTTCGACGGCGCCGGCCGGCCGATCCCGAACGTCTGCCTGAAGGTGCCCACCGGCGGCGGCAAGACGCTGCTCGCCGCGGCAGCGGTGGGCAGCGTCTTCAGCCGCTGGTTCGGCCGCCACACCGGGCTGGTGCTGTGGGTCGTGCCGAACGAGGCGATCTACCGCCAGACGCTGAAGGCGCTGGGCAACCGCGACCATCCGTACCGCCAGCTGCTGACGGTGGCCGGCGCCGGCCGGGTCAAGATCCTCGAGAAGCAGTCGCCGCTGACGCGGCTGGACACCGATTCGCAGCTGTGCGTGATGCTGCTGATGCTGCAGTCGGCCGCGCGGCAGAGCAAGGAGACGCTGCGCTTCTTCCGCGACCGCGGCAACGTGCACGGCTTCGTGCCGCGCGACGACGACATCGACGCGCACTGGCGGCTGCTGGGCGAGGTGCCGAACCTCGACGTCTACGCGGGGCCCTGGCAGAGCGCCGTGCAGGCGCGCGCGCAGAAGGGCAGCATCGTCAAGAGTTCGCTCGGCAACGTGATGCGGCTGCTGCGGCCGATGGTCGTGATCGACGAAGGCCACCATGCCTATTCGGAGACGGCGCTGCGCACGATCGACGGCTTCAACCCCGGCTTCATGCTCGAGCTGTCGGCCACGCCGCGGGTGGCGGCGGCGCGCGGCGGCGGCGGCGGTTCGAACATCCTGGTCGACGTGCGCGGCACCGATCTGGACACCGCCGAGCTGATCAAGCTGCCGATCGACGTCGAGGTGCGGCCTTGGGGCGACTGGCAGAGCTGCCTCGCGGCGGCGGTGCAGCGGCTCGACGCGCTGCAGGCCGAGGCCGACGCGTTGCGCGCCGAGACCGCGCGTTATGTCCGGCCGATCCTGCTGGTCCAGGTGGAACGCACCGGCAGCGACATGCGCGAGCGCGGCTTCATCCACGCCGAGGACGCGCGCGCCTATCTGCTGCAGCTCGGCTTCAGCGAGCGCCAGATCGCGGTCAAGACCTCCGAGCGCGACGACCTCGGCGCACCGGAGAACGTCGACCTGCTGGCGCCGACCTGCGAGGTGCGCGCGATCATCACCAAGCAGGCCTTGCAGGAGGGGTGGGACTGCCCCTTCGCCTACGTGCTGTGCGCGCTCGCCGCCGGGCGCAACGGCGCCGCGATGACGCAGCTCGTCGGCCGCATCCTGCGCCAGCCGCAGGCGGCCAAGACCGGCCGGCCCGCGCTCGACGGCTGCTGGGTGCTGTGCCACGACATCGGCACCGCCGAGGTCGTCAAGCGGGTGAAGGCGGCGCTCGAAGGCGAAGGCATGGGCGACCTCGCGCTGCGCGTGCACGACGGCAGCGGCGAGCCGGTGTCGCCGACCCGGGTGCGGCAAACGCGCCGGCCCGAACTGCGCGCGCTGCGGCTGTTCGTGCCGCGGGTGGTGTGGGTCGAGGACGACGGCAGCCGGCGCGAACTGGTCTACGACAGCGACGTGCTCGCCCGCCTGCCGTGGCAGCGGCTGGATGCCGGGCGCCTGGCCGACGGCTGGCTGCCGGATCGGGCCGGCGCGCAGGCGGCGCACCTGCGGCTGGGCCTCGACCTGCTCGACGGGCAGGTGCCGGGCACCGACGCGCCGCCGGCGGGCGACGAGGGCGGGCTCGACGCCGCGCGGATCGTGCGCGGGCTGGTCGACCTGGCGCCGAACCCGTGGCAGGTCTGGGACTGGGTGCAGCAGGTGCGCTCGCGGCTGCAGGCGCGCGGCATTCGCGACGGCCGGCTGGCCCGGTCCAGCGCCTCGCTGCTCGAGCGGCTGCGCGTCGATGTCGAGCAGGAGCGCGACCGCCTGGCGCAGCAGGTGTTCGACGAACTCGTCGCCGCCGGCCGGATCGAGTTCCGGCTGCGCGCCGATGCCGCCGACTACGAGCTGCCGCACGAGCAGTTCGTCGACACCGGCACCGAGCCGATGCCGCTGCTGCGCGACGGCCTGCACCCGATGCAGCACAGCCTGCTGGTGCCGGCGCTGCGCACGCCGGATCTGAACGAGTTCGAAGCCGCCGTGGCCGGTTATCTGGACGAGCAGCAGGCGCTGCGATGGTGGCACCGCAACGTGGCGCGCGCGCAGTACGGCCTGCAAGGCTGGAAGCGGCACAAGGTCTACCCCGACTTCGTCTTCGCCATGCTTAGCGCCGACGGCCGCGACCGCTTTGTCGTCGTCGAGACCAAGGGCCTGCATCTGGCGAACGCGGACACCGAATACAAGCAGGCGCTGCTCGCCCGGCTGAGCGCGGCCTTCCGCGACGAACGCCGGCCGAGCGCCGGCGAGCTGCGGCTGGAAGGGCCGGGCGTCGAACTGGTCTGCGATCTGGTCTTCGACCAGCAGTGGCGCGAGGCGCTGCAGCAGCGCCACTTTGCGCGGGACTGAAACCGGCGTTCACCGCCGCTGAAACCGCGGCCGCGCGCGCGGTGCTCCAATGGCCGCCATGGACCCCATCGCCCTGCCCCCGATCTTCGTCTCGCACGGCTCGCCGATGATCGCGCTCGAACCGCGCGAAGCCGGCGCCTTCATGGCCCGGCTCGGCCCGGCGATCGACGCCGCCTTCGGCCGGCCGAAGGCGATCGTCGCCGTGTCGGCGCACACGCTGGCGCGGGCGCCGCTGCTGCTGGCCGCACCGCGCCACGAAGCGGTGTACGACTTCGGCAACTTCGACCCGCGGTTGTTCGAGATGCGCTACGACGCGCCCGGCGCGCCCGCGCTCGCCGACACGGTCCAGGCGTCGTTGCAGCGCGCCGGCATCGACGTGCACCGGCTCGACGAGGGCGGGCTGGACCACGGCATCTGGACCGCGCTGCGTTACGTCTATCCGGCTGCCGACGTGCCGGTGCTGCCGCTGGCCTTCGTGCCGACCTGGAGCCCGCGGCAGTTGTTCGGATTTGGCGCCGCGCTGGCGGCCCTGGCGCAGGACGGCGTGCTGATCGTCGGCACCGGCAGCATGACGCACAACCTGCGCCGCGTGTTCGAAGGCGGCCTGCGCGGGCCGGCCGACCGGCCGGAGATCCCCGAGAGCGCGGCCTTCCGCGACTGGTTCTTGCAGCGCAGCGCCGCGCGCGACTGGCACGCGCTGTTCGACTACCGCACGCGCGCGCCGCATGCGGTGGACATGCACCCGACCGACGAGCACCTGCTGCCGTGGTTCGTCGCCGCCGGCGCCGGCGGCAGCGACGC
>JAFLDG010000021.1 GCA_017302495.1 Burkholderiales bacterium | reverse complement strand
CGGCGGCGCCGCGGCTGCGCGCGGGCGAACGGCAGCGGCGCCGGGCCGAAGCCGGGCCGCCCCGCTGCGCACGCTCAGGCCCGCATCACCTGCCGCCGCGTCGCCGGCGACGCGCCGATCAGCTCGGCGGCGACCGAACCGATCTCGCAGCGCGCGAAGCCGATGTCGGCGAGCGTGCGGTCGTCGAGCGCCTCGAGCGCGCGCATCGCCGCGCGCTGCCGGTGCAGGCGCTGCCAGGCCGCGGCGGTGGTGCGCAGCGACGCGACCACCGCGTGGACGAAGCGCTGCAGCGCGGTGGTGTGGACGAGGGTCTGCGTCAGGGTGCTCATGGCAATCTCCGTCGGAATCGGGTCGGGCCGGCCGCGAGCGGCCGGCCCTGTGGGCGGGAGCTACGCGGCCATCGGCAGCGCGATCCCGGGCTGCGTGGGCACGGCGTAGGTCAGCGGCGCGAGCGCGGCCTTGATTCGCGCGCCCTGCTCGTCGTCGAGCATCGCGAACAGCACCTTCTGGAAGCGCGGTTCCATCACGCCCGAGACGATGTACTGCCAGCGGTAGGCCTTGAGCACGCCGGCGTGGATCTGCGCGCGCTGCACGTCGGTGAAGGCGGTGCCGGCGATCGCGCAGAAGTAGTCGGCATCGGCCTGGGCCTGCGCCTGCAGGATGCCGTCGACCGCGCCGACGAGCGCGATCAGGTCGCCGACCGCCGCGTCGCGCTGCGCCTTCGTGAGCCCGGCGTTCTCGCGAACCAGCTCCAGTTCATCGAGGATCGCGTGCTGGGACTCCTCGCGCCAGTGGAACAGGAACACGTCCTTCCACAGCGGCGACAGGTCCGCGTCGGGCTCGATGCTGGCGCGGTAGTGCGCCTGCGTGAACAGCTCGATGTCCAGCGTCAGCGCCATCACCGCCCAGGTGCTGGCGGCGAGCACCGCCCTGGCGACCTCGTTCGGGTCGGCGGTCTTGACGTGGCCGGCCGGCATGTCGGCGGCCATCATGTCCTCGAGCTTGCGGAACAGCGCCTGGTGCTTCAGTTCCTCGTCGGTCATGCGCACCAGCGCCTCGACCTCGACCTGGTCGCCGAAGGCGCGGGCGTGCGCGATCTCCATCACCTTGGCGCCGATGTAGCGCTCGACCAGGCCGAAGACGTAGGCGTAGGTGCGGCCCTGCACCTGGCTCAGCAGGCGCCGGTCGTCGGCCGACAGGAAGTCGATCTCGCCGACCAGCGACAGGCCGGCGGGCAGGAAGGTCTTCGTGTAGTCGAAGCTGCGGCCGCGGATCACGTCGCGGTCGATCTCCCAGCGCACGCGCTTGGAGACCTCGATGCACTTCGCGTAACGCGCGTGGTCGATGGAGATGGAGCTCTGGGTGGTCATGGTGGGCATCCTTTCGGTGGCACAGGGGAGTGGCGGGGTCGGGCCGCTGCGTCGTCCGCAATGGGGATGCGCGTCGGCCTGGCGGGCAGTGTGGGCAGCGCCGGTAACCGCGCGGCTGCTGCGCGGCGGCGATGTGTTGCGGCGATGTCGCGCGCCTTCGGCCGGCGGCGCACGGCGGCGGCGGCAGGTAACGCCGGCGTATCCCGTGGCGCACGGCAGCCCCCGTCGTGTCGCGGGCGTGGATCCCGGCTTCCCTCGGCGGGGCGGTGCGCGGCAGAATGCGGCGCATGGACACGCCCGCCCGCCTGCTGATCGTCGACGACGACGCGTCGGTGCGGGCGATGCTGCGCGAGTACCTCGGCGACCACGGCTACGCCGTCGCCGAGGCCGGCAGCGGCGCCGAGATGCGCGAGCAGATCGAGCGCGAGCCGCCCGACGTCGTGCTGCTCGACCTGCGCCTGCCCGGCGAGGACGGGCTGACGCTCGCGCGCTGGCTGCGCGAGCACGTCGACGTGGGCATCGTGATGGTCACCGCCTCCGGCGACGTGATCGACCGCGTCGTCGGCCTCGAGATCGGTGCCGACGACTACGTCGCCAAGCCCTTCGATCCGCGCGAGCTGCTGGCGCGGGTGAAGAGCGTGCTGCGCCGGCTGCAGGCGCGGCCGCCGGCCGCGGCGGCCGAAGCGCCCGCGTCATCGGCCGCGCCGGCGCGCAAGCGTTTCGGCCGCTGCGAGGTCGACCTCGATTCGCGCCGCATGTTCGAGATCGGCGGCGGCGAGGTGACGATCACCGCGATGGAGTTCGACCTGCTGCGCGTGTTCCTCGCCAACCCGAACCGCGTGCTGTCGCGCGACCAGCTGCTGCTGCACACCCGCAACCGCGAGTGGGAGCCCTTCGACCGCTCGATCGACATCCGCATCGGCCGGCTGCGGCGCAAGGTCGAGCCCGACCCGAACGCCGAGCCGCGCTGCATCCGCACGGTGCGCAACGCGGGGTACATGTTCGTGCCGGACTGAGGTCCGGCACGCCGTCGATCGCGGACGCCGGCGACGCGCTCACAGGCCGCAACGGGCCTCCGTTCTTGCCGGTGGGCCGCCCGATGCGGTCGGGCACTCGAGGGATGGCGACCGCGTGCGGCCCGTTCAGGGGGCGAACATGTTCTGCAGCGTCCGCAGCGTCGCCATCAGGGTCGCGGGTCGAAGTGCCCCCAGCCGCTTCACCAGCCGCGCCCGATCGAGCGTTCGGATCCGATCGAGCACGATCAGACCCTGCTTGCCCTGGAAGGTCAGCGGGATGCGGAAGTGCGCGGGCCTCGAGCCGGTGGTCATCGGCGCGACGATGACCGTCCGCAGATGCGCATTCAGCTCGGCGGGGGATACCACGACGCACGGGCGCGTCTTCTGGATCTTGCTGCCCACCGTCGGGTCGAGCTGGGCCAGCCAGATCTCCCCGGTCTTCATCACCAGACCAGGTCGCTGTCGCCTTCGTTGGCGAGCTCCGGCCACACCCGCGCATCAGCACCGTGCTCGGCGAGACGCCGCGCGTCCTCGGCCCAACCCTCGCGCGGGTTGCGGCGGACGGGGCGGATCTCGATGACGCCGTCTCGGACCTGCAAGTCGGCGGAACCTTCGAGGCCGACCTGGGCCAGGATCGGCTTGGGGATCAGCACGCCCTGCGAGTTGCCCATCTTGCGGATCGTGACTTCCATGCCGGCTCCGTTTGCGCTGTAAGCACAATGGTAGCACTGCGTCCTGACGGCGCCGGCATGGGGCGCGCCCGGGCGCCGGCCAGGGCGGCCTGCGGATCGGTGGCGCAGGCGTGCATCGGCGGGATGGCAGGGGCCAGCCCGGGGATTCGGTGGGGCCGTGCCCTGCCTAGAATCCCCCATGCCGGTGGTGTTTCGATACAAGGGTTTCCGCTTCTTCTTCTACTCCAACGAGGGCAGCCCTCGTGAGCCGATGCACGTGCACGTGCGCGCCGGCGGCAGCGAGGCCAAACTCTGGCTCGAACCACAGATCCGGGTCGCCGCCGGCTACGGCTTCGACGCCGGCACGCTGCGCGAGTTGGTGGAGGTGGCGCAGGCCAACCGGGAGTTGATCGAAAGGGCTTGGCATGACTACTTCGGCTAAGGCGGTGCGCTTCGACGCCGACAGCATGTGGGTTCACCTGGACGACGGCCGGGTCATCGCCGTGCCTCTGGCTTGGTTCCCTCGGTTGTTGGCGGCCACACCCGAGCAGCGCGCGCAGTTCGAGCTCAGCCCGCGCGGCATCCACTGGGAAGCGCTGGACGAAGACATCTCGATCGATGGATTGCTGGCGGGCCATGGTGACCTGACCCACAGCCGCCTCGTGTCGCAGGATTGACGGCAAGGGCCGTCGCAGGCGAGCGCGGCGCTCCGGAGCGGCGCGGATGGCCGACCCGATCGTGCTCAGGTCCACGCGAACCGCGGCTGCTCGAAATGCGCGACGCGCGTCGGCCGGCCGAGCAGGCACAGCTCGCGGAACTGGTACAGCACCGCCGCCGTCGGCGCGGCGATCCAGGTGTTGCCGACCGGCATGCGCAGCACCGGGTGCTCGGCGTCGGCGCGGTGCTCGAGCATCGGCGCGTCGGCGCGCAGGAACTCGGTGATCGGGATGCGGTGGATGCTCGCCACCTCGTGCGGGTTCGCCACCAGCCGTCGCGCCGTGCCGGCCCAGACCAGCACCGGCGTGATCGTGTAGCCCGATCGGGTGACGAAGTCGTCGAGCCGGCCGAGCACCGCGTCCGGCTTCAGGTGCAGGCCGACTTCCTCGTGCAGCTCGCGCAGCGCCGCCGCCTCGGGTGTCTCGCCTTCGTCGATGCGGCCGCCCGGCAGCGCCCACTGGCCGGCGTGGCGGTGCAGATGGCCGGCGCGGCGCGTCAGCAGCAGCGCGGCCTGCATGCTCCACTCGCGCGGCGCGGCGATGCCGTCCAGGTGCGCGCCGTCGCCTTCGTCGACCACCGCCACCACGACCGCCGCGCCCTGCGCGGCGCCGGCCGCCGCGGCCCGGACCTCGAAGCCGCGCAGGTGTTCGACGATCCGTCGTTTCAGCCGGGGGTCGCGCCGCATCGTTCCGCCGGGCCGCGCCGCGCTGCCGCCGCGGCCGCGCGCGGCGCGATCGACCGGGCGCTCACCACCGGTTGCGCAGCTCGCGCAGCTTCGTGAACACGGTCTTCGGATCCGGCGCTTCGGGCAGCTCCGGGAAACGCTCGCGCAGATGCGCGATCACGCTCGGGCTGGCCAGGCGGAAAAAGGTGTTGAAGCGCTTCTCCTCGCCCAGCGTCCAGACCGGCGAGCCTTCCGGGTCGTGCCCTTCGACCTGCGGCAGCAGCGCCTGCGCGGCCGCGTTGTCGGGCTCGCGGTCGAGCGTGAACCCGAGGTTGTTCGCGATGTAGTCGTGGCCGGGGTAGACGCGGGTGTTCTCGGGCAGCGTCGCGAGCTGGTCGGCGAAGGTCGTGAACAGCAGGCCGACGTCGCCGCCGTTGTGGCAGTTGCCGGCGCCGGCGTTGAACAGCGTGTCGCCGGAGAAGATCGCCGCCTGGTCGCCATGCGCGCGCAGGCAGACGTGGCACAGCGTGTGCCCGGGCGTGTCCAGGCATTCCAGCTCGACCGTCCTGCCGACCTTGACCACGTCGCCGGCCTGCAGGCCGCGGTCGACGCCGGGAATCCGGCCGCCGGCCTTGTGGTGCGCCAGCAGCTTCGCACCGGTGGCGGCGATCACCGCCGCGTTGCCGCCGGTGTGGTCGAGATGCTCGTGCGTGTTCAGCACCTGCGTGATCTGCCAGCCGCGCACCTTGGCGCGGTGCAGGCACTTCGCGTGGTCCAGCGGGTCGATCGCCAGCGCCTCGCCGGTTTCGCCGCAGGCGACCAGGTAGTTGAAGTTGCGGTAGGCGTTGCCGGTCCAGATGCGTTCGACGATCATGGCGGGCCTCCTGCGGTTGCGGCCATGCTACCGCGGCGGTACGCGCCCCGGCGTTCAACTCGCCCCGGCCAGGAAGTGCTGCAGCAGCCGCCTTACGGCTTCGGGCTGCTCCTGCTGCACCCAGTGGCCGGCGCCGGGCACGACGTGCACGCCGCGCCACTGCGTGCAGAGCCTGCGCATGCGTTGCAGATCGCCCGGCTTCTGGAACATGCCCCAGTCGGCGGCGCCGGCGATGAAGCAGGCCGGCACGTCGATCGTGCGCCCGGCATGCACCTGCAGTTCGGCGACGCACGGCGGGTGCGTGCTGCAGCGGTACCAGTTCAGCCCGCCCTGGAAGCCGGTGCGGCCGAACTCCGCCGCGTACACCGCAAGCTCGGGCTCGCTGAGCCAGCGGCAGGCAGCGATCTGCCCGGGGGTCGGCAGGTGCGGCGCCACGGTTTCGGCCATGCCCTGCGCCAGGTCCATGACGTAGTACTCGGGCATCTGCGCCAGGGCCTCGGCCGTCCAGCCCGGCAGTTCGTGCGGCCGGTTGCCGGGCCAGTCGGCGCTCTTCATGTGGTAGTAGGCGCGCAGGAAGGCATGCACGCCCTGCGGGCAGCGCCACATCTCGTCGTTCGCCTCGCGCGTCGCGTAATGGTGCTGGTAGTGCTTGCGCGGCCGCGGCAGCGCGGCGAGTGCGGCATGGATGTCGGCGCCGCCGGTCGCCGCGGCCGGCGGGCCACCGAAGGGCGCGCTCATCAGCGCCACCGAGGCGAAGCGCTCGGGGTGCAGCAGCGCGCACCAGCCCGCCACCAGGGAGCCGAAATCGTGGCCGACCACCGCCGCCGCGCGACCGATGCCCAGCGCGTCGAGCAGCGCCACCGCATCGCGCGCCAGGTTGCGCAGGCCGTAGGGCCGCAGGTCGGCGTCGTAGGCCGTGTCGAAGCCGCTGCTGCGGCCGTAGCCGCGCTGGTCGGGCGCGATCACGTGCCAGCCGGCGGCGGCCAGCGGCGGCATCAGCTTGCGCCAGCTCCAGGCCAGTTCCGGAAAGCCGTGCAGCAGCAGCAACGCCGGGCGGCCGGGCTCGCCGGCTTCGAGCAGGTGCACCCGCAGGCCGTCGATGCCGTCGACGAAGCGCGAGCGGATGCCGGCAGGCAGCGGCAGGTCGGGCAGGACGGAGGCATCGCTCATGCGCAGGTGCGGCGGCCGGCGCCGTCTAGGCCGAAGACTCGGGGGATTGTAGAAAGCAGGGTGCGCGGCCCGCCCGGCCTCGACCTGCGCGCCGGGCCTGGTTGGCGTGGGAGCCCGTGACGCAGCCCGGCGACACGCCGCTCCGGCGGTCGGCCCGACGGTGTGCGTATGCAAAAAACGAAAATTAGCCCTCAACAAAACGATTGGACGACCGCAGGCGCGGACCGCAACATTCGCGCGCCATCAGCCTGGATCGCGCCATGGACCTTGCCCGCTTTCCCCGCATCCGCCTCGGCCACCTGCCGACGCCGCTCGAGCCGCTGGACAACCTGACGCGGCTGCTCGGCGGGCCGCGGCTGTGGATCAAGCGCGACGACTGCACGGGCCTGTCCACCGGCGGCAACAAGACGCGCAAGCTCGAGTACCTGATGGCCGAAGCGCAAGCGCAGCAGGCCGACGTCGTCATCACCCAGGGCGCCACCCAATCCAACCACGCGCGCCAGACCGCCGCCGCGGCGGCAAAGCTGGGCATGCACTGCCACATCCTGCTCGAAGACCGCACCGGCTACACCGAGCCCGAATACACCGACAACGGCAACGTGCTGCTCGACCGGCTGCATGGTGCCACGGTCGAGCGCCGCGCCGGCGGCAGCAACATGCAGGCCGAGATGGAGGCCGTGGCCGCGAAACTGAGCCGAGAAGGGCGCAGGCCGTACGTGATCCCGGGCGGCGGTTCGAACCCGGTCGGCGCACTCGGCTACGTCAACGCCGCGCTGGAGCTGCTGAACCAGTCGGTCGAGATGGGCTTGCGCATCGACGTGCTGGTGCACGGCACCGGCAGCGCCGGCACCCAGGCCGGGCTGGTGGCGGGCCTGCAGGCGATGAACAGTGCGATCCGGCTGCTCGGCATCGGCGTGCGCGCGCCACGCGACAAGCAGGAGGGCATGGTCTACGACCTGGCCTGCCGCACCTGGGCCTTGCTGGGCCTGCGCGGCGAACTGCCGCGTGCCGCGGTCGAGGCCAACTGCGACTACGTCGGCAGCGGCTACGGCCTGCCCACGCCCGGCATGACCGAGGCCGTCGCCCTGCTCGCCCGCACCGAAGGCATCCTGCTCGACCCGGTGTACTCGGGCAAGGCCATGGCCGGCCTGATCGACCTGGTGCGCAAGGGGCAGCTCACGCCGGACCAGAACATCGTCTTCCTGCACACCGGCGGGTCGGCGGCGCTGTTCGGCTACCCAGGCGCATTGGGTCTGCAGACCCCCTGATTCGACCACTACCAAGGAGACGCTCATGACCGGTTCCCGTTCCGTCCCGCTGCTGCGCCTGGGGGCGCTGTCGCTGCTGGCCGCCGCCTGCGCCGCCCCGGCCGGCGCGCAGACCACGCTGCGGCTGTCGACCTACGTCAACGAGGTCGACGTGCGCTACCAGGGCTTCAAGAAGTTCGGCGAGCTGGTGGCCGCCAAGACCGCGGGCCGGGTCAAGGTCGAGGTTTTCCCGTCGTCGACGCTGCACGGCTGGAGCGAAGGCATCGACGCGGTGCTCGGCGGCGTCTCCGACATCAGCTGGATGCCGGCCGACAAGCGTCTGCCCTGCTACCGCGTGACCTCGCTGTACCCGATGGTCGTGGACATGAGCAAGCAGATCGAGCTCGACGCCGCCTATGCCGCGCTGATGAAGGACGAGGCCGCCAAGGCCGGCCTGGTGCCGCTGATCAACTCCAACTACTCCTACGACCAGGAGTGGTGGTTCAAGACCAACGGCGTCGACCTGGGCAAGCTCGACGGCAAGCTGGTGCGCTCGATCGGGCCGCTGGTGTCGATGATGATCGAGACCTGGGGCGGCAAGCCGGTGTTCATCGCGCCGAAGGAAGTGTTCCAGTCGGCCGAGCGCGGCGTGGTCGACGGCATCAACATGGGCGTGGCCACCTACAGCGCCTGGAAGCTGTGGGGCGTGATGCCGCACATGGTCAAGGCCAACATGTTCTACGGCAACATCATCTACATGATCAACAAGCGCAAGCTGGACGGGCTGAGCCCGGCCGACCAGGCCGCGGTGCTGGCGGCGGCGCGCGAGTCGGAGGTCTGGCTCAAGCCCGAGTACGAGAAGTCGGTCGACGCCAGCATTGCCGATGCGGTCAAGCAGGGCGGCACCGTCACCGCCGTCGCGCCGGCCCGGCGCAAGGCGCTGGTCGATCCGATCGCGGTGAAGTGGAAGCCCGAGGTCGACAAGGACTGCGGCATCGAGCTGGCGAACAAGGTGCGCACGCTGTTCGCCAAGAACGCGCTGTAAAGCCCCATGCTGGCCCTGCTGTTGAAGCGCGTCGAGGCGCTGGGGGTCTGGCTGGCCGGCCTGGGCGCGGCCATCATCGTCGTGCAGATGCTGTGGATCAGCTACGGCGTGTTCATGCGCTACGTGGTCGGCCGGCCCGACGGCACCGTCACCGAAGCGACTGCGCTGCTGCTGTTCCCGGCCGCCTTCCTGGGCCTGGCCTACGCGCTGAAGGAAGACGCCTACCCGAAGGTGATGTTCCTGCCCGACGCGCTGGGCCCGCGCGGCCGGCGCCGGCTGGAGCTGCTGAACCTGCTGCTGATGCTCGCCGTCGGCGGCTTCTTCGCCATCGCCGCGGTGGACGCGACGCGCAATTCCTTCGTCTCGGGCGCGGCGTCGGAAATCCTGCTCTGGCCGCGCTGGCTGTTCTGGGCGCCGGGGGCGGTGGCGCTGGTGCTGTTCACGCTCTACGTCGTGCTCAGGCTGGCCGTGCTGCTGACCACCCCCGCATCGTCACCGGCCCGCCGCGGCTGAAGCCGGAGCGAACATGGAGTGGTACCACGTCGGGGTCGGCCTGCTGCTGCTGCTGGTGCTGTTCATCGGCATCGGCCTGTCGATCCCGTTCGCGCTCGCGGCCGCGTCGCTGCCCTTCCTGTTCTACATCCAGGGTTGGTCGACGGCGCTCGTCAGCAGCGAGCTGAAGCTGTGGGGCGTGTGGATCGACTACGTGCTGCTGGCCGTGCCGCTGTTCGTCTTCCTGGGCGAGCTGATCGGCCGCTCCACCATCGGGCCCCACCTGTTCCAGTACATGCACCGCGGCGTGCGCGTGCGCGGCTCGGCCGCCTACGGCAGCATCGCGGCCTGCGCCGGCTTCGGCGCGGTCTGCGGCTCGTCGATGGTCGGCTCGCTGACGATCGGCGGCGTGGCCCTGCCGGAGATGAAGAAGCTGGGCTACGACAACCGGCTGTCCAGCGGCGTGCTCGCCGCCGGCGGCACGCTCAGCGTGCTGATCCCGCCGAGCCTGATCCTGCTGTTCTACGGCATCGTCACCGACACCTCGATCGGCGAGCTGTTCATCGCCGGCATCGTGCCCGGCGTGGTGCTGGTGCTGCTGTTCTGCGTCGTGGTCTTCGTCTGGGGCCGCATGCATCCGTCGCACATCCCCGAAGTCGACAAGGCGGGGCGCAGCAGCCTGCGCGACATGCTGGTGTCGGTGGGGCCGATCTTCATCATCGGCCTGGTCATCACGCTGTCGATCTACACCGGCATCGCCACGCCGACCGAGGCCGCCGCGGTGGCGGCGCTGCTGACGGTGATCCTGGCCTTTGCCATCGGCGGCCTCAACTTCGCCGGCTTCAAGGCGGCGCTGATGGCCACCATGCGCACCATG
This sequence comes from Burkholderiales bacterium, assembly GCA_017302495.1. Taxonomy (GTDB): domain Bacteria; phylum Pseudomonadota; class Gammaproteobacteria; order Burkholderiales; family Burkholderiaceae_C; genus Rubrivivax. The sequence continues at coordinate 14,188 of JAFLDG010000021.1, read as the reverse complement.
GGCTATCTGGGCCTGCTGCTGTCGGCCGGCGTGCTGTTCGGCTTCGTCATGACCTACTACCGGGTGCCGCAGCAGTTCACCGAGCTGTTCATGTCGTACCAGTTCGGCCCGTACATGGTGCTGGCGATCGTCATCGTCTTCTACCTCGTGCTCGGCATGTTCCTCGAGCCGGTGTCGATGACCTTCATCACGCTGCCGACCATCTACCCGCTGATGCAGGCGGCCGGCTTCGACATGGTCTGGTTCGGCATCGTCTACACCATCACGATGGAGATCGCGGTGCTGACGCCGCCGGTGGGGCTGAACCTGTACGTCATCCAGGGCATCAGCCGCGGCACGATCTCGATCGGCGAGGTCATCATCGGCTGTCTGCCGTTCATCGGCAGCATGTGTCTGCTGATCGCGCTGCTGATCGTGATGCCGGAGACGGCCACGTGGCTGCCGGGCGCGATGAAGTGAGCCCCGGCACCCTGCCCTGCCGGCGCGCCGGCAGCGGGGAGCCGCTGGTGCTGGTGCACGGCTTCCTGGGCGGCTCGGCCCAGTGGGCTGCGCAGCTGGCGTTCTTCGGCCGGCACTTCGACGTGATCGCGCCCGACCTGGCGGGCTACGGCGATGCCGCCCACCTGCAGGCGCCGGCGCGGATCGAGGCCCACGCCGGCGCCGTGCTGGCCACGCTGGACCGCCTGGGCATCGAGCGCTTCCACCTGATGGGCCACTCGATGGGCGGCATGGTGGTGCAGCAGATCGTGCACCAGGCCCCGGCGCGCGTGCACAAGCTGGTGCTGTACGCGACCGCGGCCCAGGGCAGCATCCCCGGGCGCTTCGAGACCATGGCGCGCTCGCGCGAACGGCTGGCCGAAGAGGGCGTGGAGCGCATGGCCCGGCGCACCTGCGCCACCTGGCTGCTGCAGCGCGAAGCCTCGCCGGCTTTCGAGACGCTGGCCGCGATCGCGCTGCGCGCCAGCGCACAGGCCGCGCGCGCCGGCCTGGATGCGATGGAAGCCTGGGACGGCCGCAGCCGGCTGGCCTCGATCCCGGTGCCGACCCTCGTGCTCTGGGGCGAAGGCGACCGTTCCTACGGCTGGCCGCTGATCGAGGCGCTGTGGCGCACGATCCCCGGCGCCTCGCTCGCGGTGCTGCCGCATTGCGCGCACGCGCTGCATCTGGAACGCAGCGCGCTGTTCCACGCGCTGATGCTGGAGTTCCTGCGCCCGGAGCTGCAGGCGGCCGGCGCCTGACATGGCGTGGCGGCGGGGCGCCGGCCGGGCAGCCGCGGCCGACAATGGCCGCACCTGGGGAGCGGCGGCGATGGAACTGAAGTGGCTGGACGACTACGTCGCGTTGATCGAGACCGGCAACTTCTCGGCCGCGGCCGCGCGCCGGCATGTCTCGCAGCCGGCCTTCTCGCGCCGCATCCAGATGCTGGAGCAATGGCTGGGCGTGACGCTGATCGACCGCCGGCGCAAGCCGCTGCAGTTCACGCCCGTGGCCAAGGACAACCAGCTGGCCTTCCGCAGCCTGGTGACGCGCATCTACGAGTTCCGCGCCGCGCTCAAGTCGGCCTCGCTGGACAGTGCCGGCATCACCATCGCGGCGCAGCACACGCTGGCGGCCTCGTACGTGCCCGCGTTCCTGGAGCGGCTGCGGCACCTGGACCCGGACCAGAACTTCAGGATCCGCTCGGAGAACCGTGCCGACAGCGTGGCCATGCTGATGCGCGGCGAGGCCGAGATCCTGATCACCTACGACACGCCGCAGTCGCCCTGCAACGTTCCCGAGCAGCTGGCGCGGCGCCATGTGCTCGGGCACGACGACCTGGTGCTGGTCGCCGACCCGGCCTTGCACCGGCGGCTGAGCCGCGTCGCCGAAGGCGCCCGTGTGCCGATGCTGTGCTTTCCGCCCGACAGCTTCTTCGGCCAGGCGGTGCGTGCCGAGGCGCTGCCGGAGCTGATGCGCCGTCAGCAGGTGGTGGTGCGCTGCGTCAGCGAGTTCGCGATGGGGCTGCGCGAGCTGGCGCTGGTCGGCCAGGGGGCGGCCTGGCTGCCGGCCTCGCTGATCCGCGACGACCTGGCGCGCAGGCGGCTGCTGCCGCTGAGCCGGCTGGGCCACTCGGTGCGCATGGACATCGTCGTCTATTTCGCGGTGCTGGCGGGCGACAAGGGCGAGAGCCTGCAGCGCAGTTTCGAGCTGCTGCGCGACGCTCCCGCCAAACGGTCGCGCGCCGCCCGGGCCGTGGCGGCAACGAAGCGACGCAGCCGGCCGGCGCGCTGACTCAGCGCGGCGGGCCGATCTCGGCCGCGGCCAGCGCCGGCGCGACGATCGCCAGCAGCTCCTCGCGCAGCCAGCGGTGCATCGGGTCGGCCTGGTGGCGCTGGTGCCAGACCATGAACATCGGGTTCGGCGGGCACGGAAACGGCGGCTCCGCGGTGGCGAAGCCGCGCAGCAGGCCGGCGCGCAGCAGGCCGGGCAGCGTCGCGACGAACTCGCTGCCGCGCAGGAACGGCGCGACGCCGGAGAAGCCCGCCACCGTCACCGCGAAGCGGCGGCGGATGCCGCGCTCGTCGATGAAGCGGTCGATGTCGAGCCGGCCGCGCGTTTCGTGGTGCACCGCCAGGTGCTCCGCGGCGAGGTAGGCATCCAGCGTCTTCGGCGGCCGGCGCGCCTTCGCGTCGAAGTAGACGAGGTAGCGGTCGTCGAACAGCCGGCGCTGCACCAGGTCGGCCGCGTCCGGCGGCCGCGGCGTGATCGCGAGCAGGCATTCGCCGTCGCGCAGCATCCCGGCGCTGGGCACGCCCGACGGCACGATGCGCAGCGCCAGTTTCGGCGCGCGCACGCGGGCGTGGTGCAGCAGCAGCGGCAGCAGCAGGTCGCGCTGCAGGTCGTTGGCGGCGATCGTCACCGTGCCGTCGAAGGCGGCCGGATCGAAGCTGCCGCCCTGCGCGAAGGCACGCAACTCGTCGAGCAGCCGCCGCGCCTGCACCGCCAGCGCCTCGGCGCGCGCGGTGGGCACGATGCCGCGGCCCGACTTGACGAACAGCGCATCGCCGGTGATGGCGCGCAGCCGGTCGAGCTGGTGGCTGACCGCCGACTGCGTGACGTCCAGCCGCGCGGCGGCGCGCGTGACCGAACGCTCCTCCACCACCGCGAGCAGCAGCTGCAGCAGCCGGCCGTCGATGTCCGAATGATCGATTCCGCTCATGGGTGGCATCAGTATCGGCCCGTTTATCGCCGCCGCGGCGCGCCGCACACTGCCGGCCATCCGCAACCCATCCAGCAGGAGACAGCCGATGACCGCGACCCGCGAGATTCCGGGCACCACGCTCTTCGACGGACGCCAGGCGCGCAAGGGCTACGCGCTGAACAAGATGTGCTTCTCGTTCAACGACGCCGCCAACCGCGAGGCCTTCAAGGCCGACGAGGACGGCTACTGCGCCCGGTACGGGCTGAACGCCGAGCAGCGCGCCGCGATCAAGGCGCGCAACGTGCTGCAGCTGCTGGCCGCCGGCGGCAACGTGTACTACCTGGCCAAGTTCGCCGGCATCTTCGGCCTCGACGTGCAGGACCTGGGCGCCCAGCAGACCGGCATGACCAAGGATCAATTCAAGGCCAAGCTGCTGGCCGCGGGGAGGAACTGAGCATGGCAACCCTCGTCGGTGGCATCGCCACCTCGCACGTGCCGGCCATCGGCCGCGCCATCGCCCGCAACCTGCAGGGCGACGACTACTTCAAGCCCTTCTTCGACGGCTTCCCGCCTATCCACGACTGGCTGGCCACGGCCAAGCCCGACGTGGCGGTGGTGATCTACAACGACCACGGGCTGAACTTCTTCCTCGACAAGATGCCGACCTTCGCCGTCGGTGCCGCGCCCGAGTACCGCAACGCCGACGAGGGCTGGGGCATCCCGGTGCTGCCGCCGTTCCCGGGCGAGCAGGATCTGAGCTGGCACCTGATCGAATCGCTGGTCGGCGAGGACTTCGACCTGACCACCTGCCAGGAGATGCTGGTCGACCACGCGTTCACGCTGCCGATGGCGCTGCTGTGGCCGGGCACCGACGCCTGGCCGGTGAAGGTGGTGCCGGTGTGCATCAACACCGTGCAGTTCCCGCTGCCGTCGGCGGCACGCGTGTACAAGCTGGGTGAAGCGATCGGCCGCGCGATCCGCAGCTGGGACGCTGATAAACGCGTCGTGGTCGTCGGCACCGGCGGGCTGTCGCACCAGCTCGACGGCGAGCGCGCCGGCTTCATCAACAAGGACTTCGACCTGAAGTTCATGGACAGCCTGGTGAACGACCCGACCTGGGCGATGAAGTACTCGATCACCGACCTGGTCGAGCTGACCGGCACGCAGGGCGTGGAACTGCTGATGTGGCTGGCCACCCGTGGCGCGCTGGGTGACAAGGTGCGGCAGGTGCACCGGAACTATCACATCCCGATCTCGAACACGGCGGCCGGGACGATGGCGCTGGAGTGCCGCTGAGGCGGGCTCGTCGAAGGAGGATCGAAGGGGTCGCTTCGGCGGCCCTACTCGCTGATTCGCCCCTGGACGCCAGTGTCGACCGCATGGGTCCGTGGCCGTCTGCGAAGGCCAAGCACGTCCCTGCAGCAGGGCGCGAGTTGGGTCGGCCGCTCGAGCGCCAGACGGGCTCGCACCGGACGCCCGCCAGAGAAGGCTGGCCCGACTTCGTGTTTACCTTCCACGAGGGCGAGGAAGTCGGCCCGCGCATGTTGGCGCGGATCGCCAAGCACACCGGCCTCGCACCCGAGGACTTGTAGGGCTCCGGTTTGGCGACGCCTGAAGGGCGTTGCAGCGGCCAGCCCACGGCCGGCTGCGCCGTCCGCAGGCTGACGCCCTCGGGTCGAAGGGCCGTCAGCGGCCCGCTGCCGTCACGGGCAGTCCACCGTCACCTTGAGGAAGGTGGCCGGAATCGAGGTCCGCTCCGCCGATCCGCTGCGGTTCTCGCGCTCGAACAGTGCCAGCAGCTCGCGCTGCAGCTCGTCGGCCTTGCCGTTGCCCTGCGCGGCGGCGAAGGCGTTCATCGTCGGCCCGTAGTACTGCCGGAAGTCGGCCAGGAAGGCGGCCGGCGGCCGCTCGGTCTCGAACACGTAGGTCTCGCGCGCGAAGGCGATGCGCTCGGCCGGCACGCCGGCGGCGCCGAAGCGCTCCACCACGTTGGCTTCCACGCCCCAGGTCATCGGGCTCACGAAACCCGCGGGCGGCGGCGGCGCGTAGGCGGCGCTGATCTTCAGGATCTGCGCCACCAGCGTCGGGTCGCCCGGGATCCAGTTGCCCATCACGATGCGGCCGCCGGGCCGGGCCACGCGCACCATCTCGCGCGCCACGTCGAAGGGCCGGGGCGCGAACATCGCGCCGAAGATGCTCAGCACCAGGTCGAAGGCGGCGCCCGGCACCTCGGCCATGGCGCTGGCGTCGCCTTCCTGGAAGCGGCAGTTCGCCAGGCCTTCGTCGCGCACGCGCCGGTTGCCGGCCTGGACGAGGTTCGACGCGATGTCCACGCCCAGCACGTCGGCGCCGAGCCGCGCCGCGGGCAGGGCGGTGGTGCCGTCGCCGCAGCCGAGGTCGAGCACGCGCAGGCCGGGGCGGATGCCCAGGCGGCCCACCAGCGCCTCGCCGCTGCGGCGCATCGTGGCGGCGATGCGGGTGAAGTCGCCCTTCTCCCAGAGGGCCTTGTTCGGGTTGACGGGGACGGTGGCGGGCATGTCCATGGGGTGTTCCTCGGTCGGTGCGGGGCCGCGGGCCGGCGGCTTCGGCGTCGCCGGCCGGAGCGGCAAGCGACCGCCCGGATGCTGGGCGCGCCCCGTAGCGGCCGTGCATCGGCGCGCGCACGCCGTGTATCCGGTTGGTAATGCCGGCGCTGCCGGCCGCCGCGGCCCCGCGGGCGCTGCCGCCGCCGCGGCCCGCCGCCCGCCGCTTCAGCGCGTCGCCTCGAGCACCAGGTTGAATGGCGTCTCGGTCGCGCGGCGGAAGCCGCTGAAGCCGGCCTCCATGAACACGTGCCGCAGCCGGCGCTCGCCGGCCTGCGCGCCCAGGCCCAGGCCGACGTCCTGCGACAGCGAGTTCGGCGTGCAGATGCAGGTCGACGCGGCGTAGAACAGCCGCCCCACCGGGTTCAGGTTGTCGTCGAGTTCGTCGTTCGCGAACGGCTCGACCAGCAGCACCTTGCCGCCCGGCTTCAGCGCCGCGTGCGCGCGCCGCGCGGCGCCGACCGGGTCGCCCATGTCGTGCAGGCAGTCGAAGAAGCACACCAGGTCGTAGTCGGCGCCCGGGAAGTCCTGCGCGCCGGCGGTGGCGAACTGCACCTGCCCGTCGACACCGGCGGCCGCGGCGCGCCGCTGCGCCTGCTCGATCGACGGGGCGTGGAAGTCGAAGCCGTGGAAGCGCGACTTCGGGTAGGCCTGGGCCATGACGATCGTCGACGCGCCGTGGCCGCAGCCGATGTCGGCCACCTTCGCGCCCTGTTCCAGCCGCGGCACCACGCCGTCCATCGCCGGCAGCCAGCTCGCCACCAGGTTCGCGCGGTAACCCGGCCGGAAGAAGCGCTCGGTGCCGCTGAACAGGCAGGGGTGGTGGTCGGCCCACGACAGGGCGCCGTCGCCGCGCATCGCGGCCGCGATCTTGTCCTTGTCGAGGAACATGCTGGCCAGCACCACCGCGCCGCCGGCCACGTACACCGGCGAGTCTTCGACCGCCAGCGCCAGCGCCTGCTCCTCGGGCAGGCGGAACCGGCCGCCGGCGTGTTCGACATAACCGCTCGCGGCCTGCGCGTTGAGCCATTCGCGCACCAGCCGCGGGTGGCAGCCGGTGCGCTCGGCCAGCTGCTCGGGGCTGACGGCCTGGCCGTCGGCCATCGCCTTGTACAGGCCCAGCTCGTCGCCGAGCAGCACGTTGGCCATCATCGCCGCGCCGCCCATGTCGCCGACCAGCTGGCCCATGAAGGCCTGGAGCTTCGCTTCGTCCATTGCCATGTCCCCTCGTCGCGGGCGGCCCGGATCGTCGCGCCGGCTGCCCGCGCCGGCCGGGCCGCGACCGGGCAAGTGGACGCCGCCGCCGCGCCGGCGTCAAGCTGCGGGCCCCGGGGCGCCGCGCGGTCCGGCGCTGAAGAAACTCTTAAGAACGCGTGAGGGAAGAGTTAAGAGCGCGCCAGGCCGGCGCTGCCTAGAGTCTCGCCACGCCGTCGGAGCTTCCCGACGCGGTCACCGACAGACGAGGACATCATGCAAGCGCAAGCCCGTTTCACAGAAGTCTCCCCCCGGATCCAGCCTTCCGCAGCGGCCGACGCCGGCCCGCGGCTCGACCTCTACGCCGGCATCCACAAGGCGCTGCGGCTGCTCATGACGCGCACGCTCACCGCGGTGGGCAGCACCGACCCGGCCGATGCGGCCGAGGTGGCGGCCGCGCGGCAGCAGGTCGACGGCCTGCTCGGCCTGTGCGAGCTGCACCTGAAGGACGAGAACGCCTTCGTGCACCCGGCGCTCGAGCGCGCCCGGCCGGGCAGCTCGGCGCGGATCGCAGCCGACCACGGGCATCACGAGGAGTCGATCGCCGACCTGCGCGACCTCGCGGCGCTGGTGGCGCACAGCGGCGTTGCCGCGCGCGCGGCGGCGCTGCACCGGCTGTACCACGCGCTGGCGCTGTTCGTCGCCGACAACCTGCAGCACATGCACGTCGAGGAGACGGCGCACAACGCGGTGCTGTGGGCGGCCTATGACGACGCGGAGCTGGCCGCGATCGAGCAGGCGATCGTCGCCTCGATCCCGCCTGACGCGATGGCCGCCGCGCTGCACGGCTTCTTCCCGGCGCTGAACGCGCCCGAGCGCGCCGGCATGCTCGCCGGCATGCGCGACGGCATGCCGCCGAAGGCCTTCGCCGGTGTGCTCGGCATCGCCGAGCGCACGCTCGCGGCGGCCGACTTCGCGAAGCTGCAGCGCGACCTGCAGCGCCCGGTGCCGGCGCACCTGCAGACGACCTGAACTCGGCGCGCGGGCCGCGCTTCAGCGCGGCACGTGGCTCAGCTCGAGCGGCCGCTGCAGGCACAGCCGGAAGCGGCCGCGGCCGGTCTTCTCCAGCCGCACTGCCGCCTCGCGGTCGACCAGCCGGCGCGTCAGCAGCACCAGCCGCGCCTCGAGGTTGTCGCCGACCTCGGGCAGGCGGATGTCGGGCGCGAGCCGCAGCTCGCGGTTGCTGAACTCGGTGCGGCCGGTCTCGGCATGGTCGCGCAGCAGCTTCCAAAGCACCGCGCCGGCCACGCCCTTGATCAGGTAGTCGTCGTCGAGGAAGACGCTGTCGTCGGCGGCGTAGTGGCGCACGCGCAGCGGCGGCCGCGGCGCCGCGGCTGGCCGGGCCGCGGCTGGGGCGGCCGGCGCGGCGGCTTCGTCCGTATCGGCCGTGTCGTCGGCGTGCGCGGCGCAGGCCAGCGCGCCCATCTGCGCCGCCGCCTGCGTGGCCAGCGCCAGCAGCGCGTCTTCGTCGTCCCAGTCGAAGCGCAGCTCCTGCGGGCTCTCGACGAAGAGCACGCCGTGCAGCCGGCCGGCGCAGGCGAGCGGCACCGCGAGCTGGCTGCCCGGCTCGGCGAGCCCGGGCAGCGGGATCTCGCGGCCGAGCAGGTGGCCGGCCACGCCCGCGCGCGCGGTGCGCGCGTAGGTGTACTCCAGCGTCGCGTGGTTGATGCGGATCGGCGTGCCCATGCGCGCGGCGACGCCGATCACGCCGTCGCCGAAGGCGATCTCGGCACCGGCGCCGGAGTGGCCGTAGCCGCGGCCGGCCACGGTGTAAAGCCGTTCGCTGCCGGCCTCGCGGATGAGCAGCATCGCGTGGCCGATGCCGAACTCCTGCGCGACCGCGTCGAGCAGCCGCTCGACCAGGCCGTCGAAGTCCGCGGCCTCGGCCACCCGCAACGCGGCGCGGCGCAGCATCGGCAGCCGGCTCGGCGGCGGCGGCACCAGATCGAGCCGCGGCCGCGCGACCTGATCGATGCGCTCGACCGCATAGAGGTCGGCACCGCGCAGCCGGAACACCGCGCTCATGCCCTCGTGCGACGCGATGCCGGCGAGCTTGGCCTTCATGCGCTCGAACACCGGCCCTTCGGTCTCGGTGCGCAGGTAGCGCGCGCCGATGCGGTACATCGCGCCGTGCTGCGGATGCACGACGAGCAGTTCGGCCACCGGGTTGGCGAGCACGTTGCGTCGCGTCTTGCTGAAGAACTGGAACGACAGCGCGACGTGCTTCGGGTCGACGTACTCGACCTGCGAAACGTAGGTGACGTTCGGCGTGCCGTCGTCCGCGCAGGTGGCCATCACGCCGGGGATCGTGCCTTCCAGGCAGGCGCGGATCTCGTCCAGGGCGGGCGAGTGGTCGCTCATCGCGCCCCCGAAGGGCCGGCCCCCGCCGCGGCATGAAGCGGCGCACCGGCCTGAGAGCGTGAGAGTTTTTCTCGATCGCCAAGAAGCGATGAAGCTGGCAAGCTCGATGCCCCATGGATGATCGAGACCATGGGGTGCGCAGCGAGCGGGCGCAGTCGGCGATCGACGGCGTCGAGCAGCCCGGCGCAGAGCAGCAGGCGCAGGCCACATCGCAGCGGCGGGACAGGCAACGGCAGGGCCCTGCGCGCTTGCGACGAGCGCAGCGCGAGCAGATCGAGTTGCTGGCGGTGGATCTGGACTCGGTGCTGCCGCCGGATCACCAAGCACGGCTCGTGTGGGGCTACGTCGAGCGCCAGGACTGGAGCGAACTCGAGGCGCGGATCAAGGCGCGCGGCAGCGTGCCGGGGCGCCGGGCGATCGACCCGAGGATCTTGTTCGCGCTGTGGCTGTACGCCACGCTGCAAGGCGTGGGCAGCGGGCGCGAGGTCGCACGGCTGAGCCGCACGCACGACGCGTACCGCTGGATCTGCGGTGGCGTGGGGGTGAACTACCACGCGCTGAACGACTTCCGAGCCGACAACGAACGCTGGTTCGACGAGTTGCTCAGCGACAACGTGGCGGCGCTGGCGGCCATCGGCGTGATCACTCTGAAGCGCGTGGCGCACGACGGGGTGCGCGTGCGCGCCAATGCGGGAGCGGCGAGCTTCAGGCGGCGCGAGCGGCTGAACAAGCAACTGGGCCTGGCGCGCGAACTGGTGCGAACGCTCAAGGAGCAAGTGCAAGCCGACCCGGGTGCAGCCGGGCGGCGCGCGCAGGCGGCGCGAGAACATGCCGCCGTGCAGCGCGAGCAGCGCATCGCAGCGGCGCTGGCGCGGCTGCCCGAGCTGGAGGAGGCCAAGCGGCGCAACGGCGGCAAGCGCGAGGACGCGCGCGCCAGCACCACCGACGCGCAGGCCAGCGTGATGAAGATGGCCGACGGCGGCTATCGGCCGGCGTACAACGTGCAGTACGCCAGCGACTGCGCCAGCCAGATGGTGGTTGGCGTGGAGGTCAGCACCGCCGGCAGCGACATGGCGCAACTGGCGCCGATGGTCCAGCAGGTCCAGCAGCGGCTGGGCCGCACGCCCGAGCAGTGGCTGGTCGACGGAGGCTTCCCCGCGCACGAGCAGCTTGACGCGGTAGCGGACAAGACCGAGGTATACGCCCCGGTGCCCAAGCCGCGAACGCCACGCGACAAGCACGACAAGGGCGACGGTGGCAGCAGCGCCGCCGGCGGCCCAGGCACGGGCGAGTCCGACACCGAAGCTGCGCTCGAGAGCGCCGAGCCGGCGGCGGGACGCGAGTTCGAACCCAAGCCCGACGACAGCCCCGCGGTGGTTCAGTGGCGCCAGCGCATGGCCGGCGCCGAAGCGCGCGAGATCTACAAGGACCGCGCAGCCACAGCCGAGTGCGTCAATGCCCAGATGCGCAACCACGGCTTGCAGCGCATGCCCATGCGCGGGCTGCTCAAGGCACGCGGCACGGCGTTGCTGCACGCCCTGGCGCACAACCTCAGACGCATGTTCGCGCTGGCTGCGCAGATGCTGCGAACGCCCCCTGAGGCGCTGCGCCGCATTGGCTGCGCAACGTAGAAAACCGAAAAACTCTCACCGAAACACGCGCCAGCCGCCCCACACCCCGCCTCCAATCCGCCGAGCGCTATGCACATGCAACCCGCCGCTTGCCCTCCAGCCGCCCTCACCCCCGCGGCGAATCAAATCGATCTCAGGCTCTGAGGCCCCGGCGTCTGCTCGTAGGCCTCGGCGACGGTGAAGGCGACCGCGACGAGGCCGGTGTCACGGCGGTGAACGGTGCGGGCGACCTCCGCCCCGAAGCCGAGCCGGCCGATCTCGTCGATGAAGCCGGCGAGGTGCGCGTCGGCGAGCGCCTCGTCCTGCGCGGTGCAGGGTTGCAGCGTCGCATCGCAACCCTTGATCTGCAGCGTGCGGTTGGTCGTCGGCTGGCTCGCGACGACGGCGATGCGGCCGTTGGCCTGCAGGTCGGCCAGCACCTGCGCGCCGGCGTCGCTGGGCAGCAGCACGGTGGCGCGGCGGCGCTCGGCGTCGAGCCGGCAGCCGAGCGCACGCGTCAGGTGCGGCCGCAGCCGCTCGTCGCGGCTGCCGACGATGATCGACACCGGGCCCTCGAGCAGCGCGGCCTGCTCGGGGCCGATCGGCGAGCGCAATGGCGGCACGTCCATCGCCGCGCAGTCTAGGGGCAGTTACCGCGCCGGTCGCGGCAGGCGACGCTCCGGGCGGCGATCGCGGTGGCGCGGCGGCAGCCGCGAGAGTTCGGCAAGAATCGTCGAGCGCCCCGTTCAGATCCCGATGCACGCACGAGCCGACTCCCGACCCTCGACATTCCGTGTCCCCGGCGCGCTGCACCTGCGCGTCGACGACCTGGACGAGTTGCGCGTCTGGGCCGACGCGGACAGCGGCCCGCACTCGCTCGTGGTCCAGGGGCGCGGTCCGCTGGGGTTCGAGTTGACCGCTGCCCCCGGTGCCGCGGTCAGTGTCGCTCGGGCTCGTGCGTCGCTGGAGCTGCGCGTGCGCGGTTCGACGCCAAATGTCTGCCTGCACGTGCCTGAAGTCGGCAGCTACCGCTACGCCTTCGGCCGCCAGGTGCACGACGTCGGCCCGGGCGCGGCGATTCTCCTGCCGACGCGCTGGGAACATGCGCGGTGCGGCGGCGCGACCGGCGCCTTCTCCGCGCTGGCGCTCGACGACGCGGCCTGGCAGCGGGAGATCCGGGCCCGGCATCCGAACCCGGGCCCGGACGACGCGCTCCACCCGGCTCGGCTGGAGCTCGCGAGCCCCGCGCTGCGCGGGCTGAGGTCCTCGATCGATGCCCTGTTCAAGGCCGCGACGGAGCCCGACGCGCCGCCGGCGCGCCGCGCGCTGCTCGAGGCCGCGTTCGTCGAAGCGCTCGCCGGCGCGCTGTGGCGCCAGTCGGCGTGGACCCCGGTGCCTGCCGTCGCCGCCCGGCGTGTCGCCGAACTGGAAGGCTGGATCGACGCGCACCTGGAGGGGCCGCTGACCCTGGGGCGCCTGTGCGCCGTGGCCGGCGTGGGCGGGCGGTCGCTGCAGCAGGCCTTCCTGTCCCGCCGCGGCATGTCGCCGATGCGCTTCGTCGTCGAGCGCAGGCTGCATCGCGCGCACGCGCGGCTGTCCGGCTCCGGCCGGCGCGACAGCGTCTCGGCCGTGGCGCTGGAGTGCGGTTTCGCGCACCTCGGGCGCTTCGGCACGCTGTACCGCGAGGTCTACGGCGAGTCGCCGTCGCAGACGCTGCGCCGTGGGCGCTGACGCCCCGCGCGCGGGTCCGCGCGCACGCGCAAGAAGCCTCAGCGCGTCGGCGCGGGCGGTCGGGTCCTTGCCCAGTGCGGCGACCCGCTCCAGCTCGGCGCGCCCGATCGAACGGCGGGTCCTGCTGGTACAGGCGCGCGGGCCTCACGCGGCGCTGCATCGACTCGGTGTCGTGTGTCACGCCGTTGCGCCAATCCGCCCGGCGCCGCTGGCAGTCGATGCGGCCGGCCCGCGCTATCCGGATCGCGCGGCCGCGACGCGGCGCCCGTGCCCCGGCGCCGGTGCGGGCTCACCCCTCGTTCGCGAGGTATGCGGCCGCGCGCCGGCCCCGGCTCGCTTTGCGGATGGCGCCGGGTCGCCGATTCGGCTGGAATCGGTTCCATCCAATGCGCCCTGCGTGGCCACCGTCGCCGACAGGCGCGGACCGCGCTGCCCCGACCACCGCCACGAACGAGGAACCCGAAGTGCGCCGTCCCCTGAGAACCCTCTGCGTCACCGCCGCGATGGCGGCCTGCGTGCCCGCCTGGGCCGAGCTGGTCGTCGCCGCCTTCGACCTGACGAGCCCCGGCCCCGACAACGTCGTCACCTTCAATCCGGCCGTCTTCACGGCGGCCACCGGGATCACGGTCCAGGCCTTCGGGGCCTACAGCGGCAATCAGATCGCGTCCAGGGGCCGGGTCGAAACGAATACCACCGGCGCGGGGGTGGTCGACGACCAATGGATCCGGGTGGAGGTTGAGCAGCGGCTCGTGCTCAGGAACTGGTCCGAACCGGGCCGGCTGGTCGGCTTCACCGTTCACGACGACGGCGTCAACAACCCGAATGGTTCGGCTGTGCGGCTGTTCAACGGTTTCGACCTTGTCGATGTGTGGACCGTGGCGAACGGCCAAACCCTGGTGGTCGACCTGAGCGGCTACTCGGGTCTGGACGGGTCGAAGGACCTGTCCTTCTGGACGACCGTGGATGTGGATTTCTCGTTCGCGGTGAAGGAACTCAAGTGGGAGCATTTCCGCGACGGCCAGACGGTTCCCGAACCCGGCACGCTGGCGCCTTTCGCGACCAGCGTCGCCGGCCTGGCGGCTACGCGCCGGCGCAAGAAGGCGGCGGCCTGAACCGCGCCTGGCAGCCGGGCTACGACCCCGGCCGCGCGCCGCCGACGCGACGCAGCGCGCACACCAGGTCCCGTTTGCCGCATCTCGAGATCACCATGTCACGCACCTGTCGCCTGATCGTCACCGCCTTTGCCGCGCTGTACGCCGCGGCCTTTGCGCTGTTCCTGGTCGGCACCTACGGCTGGTTCGGCAGCCCGCAGGGGCCGCTGGCGGGCATCTTCCTGGTGCCGTTGGGGCTGCCGTGGAACCGCCTGCTCGACGGCCTGCCGCCGGCGGTGGTACCGGCAGCCGCCGCCGCGGCTCCGGCGCTGAACCTGCTGCTGCTGTGGGGCGGGTGCCGTTGGCGCGCCCGGCGCT